>NZ_CP018866.1:2455192-2762307 GCF_002250055.1 Sutcliffiella cohnii | reverse complement strand
TAATTTTGATCCTCCAATAGTTGGAATATCTTGCCCAAGGCCAATAAGATTTATGGCAAAAGAAGAAATTTTTCGAGTACCGGTATTCGGTAAAGTTATTAAAAATTTAAATGCATTTCCTGTTAAACGCGGGATGAGTGATCGGGAAGCGTTACGGACAGGCTTAAAAGTACTAAAAGACGGGGAAGTACTTGGTCTTTTTCCTGAAGGTACACGCAGTAAAACAGGAAAATTAGGAAAAGGGTTAGCTGGGGCAGGCTTTTTCGCTTTGCGAACTGATGCGGCAGTAGTACCTTGTGCCATCGTAGGTGAATACAAACCTTTTAAACAAATAAAAGTCTTTTATGGAAAACCGTTAAAAATGGATGAGTTGAGAAAAAATAAAGTTTCTGCAGAAGAAACTACAGATTTTATAATGAATGAAATTAGTCAACTTATAGAGAAAAATTTATAAAGAGCAAACCTTAACACTTGACAAAATAGTTAATTTATTAGAATTTAGTAGAAGAGAGAGAAAATTTTTAAAGTATGTTTTTGTAAAAAAATAACATTAATATTGTGAATGTGTTACATTCAGAAGCATTTATTAATATGCATTTAAAAAAATGTTATAGTAAGTAATATAGAAAGACTTACTTTAAAATGACATTCGTTGTAATGGTAAGTTATCATTACATACATATGAAAGCATGGAGTGTGTATTAAGGAGGGCATTGGAATGGCAGAAGACATGAATCAAGTAGAAGTAAAAGCTTTAGAGGTTGGAGAAAAAGTTGCAGGTGTTGTAACAAAAGTTGAGGAAAAACAGGTTTTAGTAAGTGTAGAAGGTAGTAAATTAGATGGAATTATCCCGATTAGTGAACTTTCTAGCCTTCATGTAGAAAAAGCATCAGATGTTGTAAACGAAGGTGATGAGTTACAACTTGTTGTGACGAAAGTAGAAGACGAACTATTAGTTCTTTCTAAAAAAGCTGTAGACTCTGAAAAAGCATGGGCTGACTTACAACAAAAGTTTGAAACAGGTGAAGTTTTTGAAGCCGAAGTAAAAGATGTTGTTAAAGGTGGACTTGTAGTTGATATTGGTGTTAGAGGATTTGTTCCTGCATCACTAGTAGAAAACTTCTTTGTAGAAGACTTTTCAGAATATAACGGAAGAACATTAACTTTTAAAGTTGTAGAGTTAGATAAAGAAAAAAATAGAGTCATTTTATCTCATCGTGCTGTAGTTGAGGAAGAACAGAAAAATAAAAAAGCAGAACTATTAAATTCTATCGTAGTTGGTGAAACGTTAGAAGGTACAGTTCAACGTATTACTGATTTTGGGGCTTTCGTTGATTTAGGAGGAATGGATGGTTTAGTTCATATTTCTCAACTATCACATGATCACGTCGAGAAAACATCCGATGTTGTATCAGAAGGTCAAAAAGTAACGGTTAAAGTTCTATCAGTGGATAAGGACAATGAGCGAATTTCACTTTCCATTAAAGAAACATTACCAGGACCTTGGAGTCGTGTTGCCCAAGAATTATCAAAAGGCTCCATTACGGAAGGTGTTGTAAAACGTCTAGTTTCATTTGGTGCGTTTGTAGAAGTACTTCCTGGAGTGGAAGGTTTAGTTCATATTTCTCAAATATCTAATAAACATATTGGTACGCCGCATGAAGTATTATCTGAAGGTGACACAGTAAAAGTAAAAGTTTTAGATATTAATACAGATGAACAACGAATTTCCTTAAGTATTCGTGAATTAGAAGCTCCTCCAGTTGAGGAAGATTATTCACAATATCAATCATCAGAAGAGTCATCAGGTTTCCAATTAAGCGAAATGATTGGTGACCAATTAAATAAACTTAAAAAATAAAAATAAACGGGGCAGTGATTTTTACTGTCCCGTTTTTAGCTTTTTCATAATATATATCTATCAATCTCAATTTAACTTGTTTAGTTCTAGAACTATTGTTTAATAAACAGTGAATAAAGTTGTAAGAGTGGAAATTTATATACTAGGGGAGGGGTATTGTGAGTAGAGCTGAAAGGAAAGCGGATCATATTCGTCATGCACTAGTAACTGGTCAAATGAGAGAACATGGCTTTGAAGATGTTATGTTCGTTCATCAAAGTTTACCGAATACGAGTGTTAAAAACATCAATTTAGAGACTAATATTGGAACTATGAACGTAAAAACACCTATGTTTATTAATGCGATGACGGGTGGTGGTGGCGATAAAACTTACGCTATTAATAAACAGTTAGCGTCAGTAGCTAACGAATGTGGTTTGCCTATAGCGTTAGGTTCTCAAATGTCGGCAATAAAAGATCAGTCTGAAGTGAATACATATAAAGTTGTTCGTGAAGTAAATCGTAACGGTATAATCTTTGCGAATTTAGGTAGTGAAGCAACAAGTGAACAAGCATTACGTGCAGTTGATATGGTTGGAGCAAATGCTTTGCAAGTTCATTTAAATGTTATTCAGGAACTAGTGATGCCTGAAGGTGATCGAAATTTCATCAATGCAATTAAAAGAATTGAAGAAATAGTAAAAGTGTTACAAGTTCCTGTTATTGTAAAAGAAACAGGATTCGGAATAAGTAAAGAAGCGGCCACTCTTTTAAAGGAAGTAGGAGTATCTATAATTGATGTAAGTGGGTTTGGAGGTACTAATTTTTCAAAAATTGAAAATGAAAGAAGACAACATCCAATGTCCTACTTTAATGATTGGGGTATTACAACTGCTGCAGCTATTGCAGAGGTAAAGCACGGAGCTCCTACTACTTCTATTATAAGTTCTGGGGGAATTCAATCTGCGATGGATATTGCAAAAAGTATTGCGCTCGGCGCTTCAGCTGTAGGTATGGCCGGGTTTCTATTAAGTGTTTTGATGAATGATGGAGAAGAGCAACTCTTGAATGAAATTAAATTAATACATGAAGACTTAACATATATAATGGTTGCCTTAGGTGCAGAGACGATTCCAGATCTCCAAAAAAGTAAAATAGTTATTAAAGGAAATACACACCATTGGTTAAATGAACGAGGAATTTCAACAAAAAAATATAGTAGTTAAAAGAGGTGGATATTATATAACCACCTCTTCTTATTTATTGGAAATAACTTTTAAAACAGTTATGACCCCGAGCTGAACAATCAGAAAAACGGAGTGTTTTGTTTAGGCACGATTGTTTTTTCGTGATTGTTCAGGGCTTTCCATTCTGGTGGCCCCTGGATAGGTTAATGCTTGATCACGATCAGATTCTGTTTTTCGTGCTGCTTTAAGTTTTCTCTCTTGTCTGTCTTTACCCATACAAATCCCCTTTCTTCTTATATTTTTTACTAATCCCCCATATTATTTGAAAGCCGCTAAAAAAACATACAGAATTACACTTCCTCAATATAAGAAGTCGAACCAACAGTAACAACAATTTCAATCTAGGAAAGTCTTATTTTAATGACTAACTTTCCAGAAAAAGAGACATAATGTTAAAAGGGAAAGGAATGGAGGATTTCGTTTGGAAGGGCAATATTTTTATTTTGTTGGTTGGCTAAGTTGGGTTATTGTTACTTTCTTTTTCTCTGATAGAAAAAGGAGATTTCAATTATCTTGTATTGTGTTACTCGTGTTAAGTACCTCAACTATATATGCATCATTTTTAGGTTTTTCATGGAATGGAGCTTTTCTCATATTAGTAGTTGCTACGTTTGTATATTTAGTAGGTACATTAAAAAAGAGGTTATTGACTCATTATTTTTCAATTTCTACTGTGTCATTAGCATATGTTTGTTTCTCTATTTTTGAGATTTTTGATCCAGTTTGGGTTATATTTCCTCGTCACTGGATGTTAGGATTTATTTTGCTTTACATTTGTCTTATCGTTTTTAAAAAGAAAAATGAACGTTACGTATATTTACTTGCTGGTATCATACAAGGCGAAATTATAACAATTGTGTTGTTCCGTAAGATTTTTTCTTATTCTGTAATCGGTGACTATTTTTTTTGGGATATCGTTGCGGTTAGTATTGCTGGTTTATCCTTATGGTTGTTCTTCGAGCAATTAACAATTTATTTAGACACATTTATTCAAAAACATGTAAAGGAGAAACAAGGATGAATGAATATACGTACCCTATTGCTTTTGGAGTAATGATAGGGCTTGCTGCACGAATTTATATGTTGAAGACCGATTACCGGCAATACCCCACCTATTTGCACGGGAAAATTATACATTTATCATTAGCATTTATTGCTGCTGGATTAGGAACTATTGCAGTCCCTGCTATTATGGAGGAAGAATTTTCAGCCATTACGTTTTTAGCCCTTGCAGCATCTCAGTTCAGAGATGTGCGAAATATGGAGCGAAATACTTTAACAGAGTTAGACGAGTTTGAACTTGTTCCAAGAGGAAATACATATATTGAAGGGATAGCTATTGCGTTCGAAGGTAGGAACTATCTAGTAATGTTATCTAGTTTTTTGGCAACACTTACGTATTTAATTTGGAATGTATGGGTTGGAACAATTGTCGGAATTGCAGTTATACTAATTTCTCATCGTTTAATGACAGGTGGAAAGTTGAAAGACATTGTAGATATTGAATATGTAGAACCTCATTTCGATGGAGCGGGGCTATATGTAGATAACATTTATATCATGAATATCGGATTACCAGAAAGACAACAAGAAGTTTTACGATATGGAATGGGATTCGTCTTAAAGCCTAAAACCTTTGATGCTAGAATTACTTTAGCAAACTTAGGTCAACGACAAGCAATTCTCCATGACATGTCAACAGCTTTAGGTGTATATCGTGATTCGGGTACTCCTGCTCTAGTTCCGTTAGCAAAAAGAGACTTAGATGATGGAAGGGTAGGTATATTCGTTTTACCACAAGAACATGATGTAAATGTAGCGTTGTCTATTCTAGAAGAAGTGCCAACCCTTGAAAATGCGATAAGAATGCCAACGAAATATCGCAAGAAAAAGGTGAAAAAATGGATTTAGAAAAATATATATTAGCCGTAATTACAACTGATCCTACTAAAATAACCGGGGGACCACCCATTTTTACTTGCAAGACGAAAGAAGAAATGGAATTTGTAACCGCCAATCTTGAAGCTATTTTAGATGGAATTGCCCATGGACTAGGAGAAGATATGTACATAATTGTTAAGCATTGATAAAACATTGATGAATACAAAAAATAATGATAAGATATTCTAGTTAGACCCTTCTAGTATGAAGGGTTTTCTTTAGCTTATAGGAAGTATTAAATTACGAACTATATAATAATGTTACAGACTTACACAGTGTTTTTTTATTTTTTAAATGAAAAAGTACATTTTTTGTAACTAACTATTTATAATTAGGCAATTTTATTAATGAGACTAATAAAAATAGTAACTCTTTACATAATACATAAAGACAGGTAAGAAAGGATGAACGGTATGCAAAAACCAACAGTAGCAATCGTCGGAAGACCAAATGTTGGAAAGTCAACGATTTTTAACCGAGTAGTAGGAGAAAGAGTATCCATTGTAGAAGATATACCAGGAGTAACGAGAGACAGAATATACAGTTCGGGTGAATGGTTAAATAGTAACTTTCATATTATCGATACTGGTGGAATTGAAATTGGGGATGCTCCTTTCCTTGAAGAGATTCGCCAACAAGCGGAGATTGCAATTGATGAAGCCGACGTTATTATTTTCATGACAAATGGTAGAGAAGGCGTTACAGCAGCAGATGAGCAAGTTGCTAAAATTTTATATAAGTCTAAAAAACCTGTTGTTCTAGCTGTTAATAAAGTAGACAACCCTGAGATGAGAGATTCTATTTACGACTTTTATGCATTAGGATTCGGTGAGCCGTTCCCTATTTCGGGTTCCCACGGGTTAGGCTTAGGGGATATGTTAGATGAAGTAGTGAAACACTTCCCTGAAATGAATGAAGAAGATTATGATGAGGAAGTAATTAAATTTTCACTAATTGGCAGACCTAACGTCGGTAAATCCTCTTTAGTTAATGCAATTTTAGGGGAAGAAAGAGTAATTGTCAGTAATATTGCTGGAACAACTAGAGATGCGATTGATACGCCTTATAAAATAGGGGATCAAGAGTATGTCATTATTGATACTGCTGGGATGAGAAAAAAAGGAAAAGTTTATGAAACAACGGAAAAATATAGTGTACTACGTGCGTTAAGAGCGATAGAACGATCAGATGTTGTATTAGTAGTAATAAATGCTGAAGAAGGAATTATTGAGCAGGATAAGAAGATTGCTGGATATGCCCATGAAGCAGGCCGTGCTGTCGTAATTGTTGTAAATAAGTGGGATGCTGTAGAAAAAGATGAGAAAACAATGAAGGAGTTTGAACAAAAGATAAGAGTTCATTTCGCTTTCCTTGATTATGCTCCGATTGTATTTTTATCTGCAAAAACAAAAAAGAGAGTCCAAACATTATTACCAAAAATTAATTTAGCAAGTGAAAACCATTCATTACGCGTTGTTACGACTGTACTGAACGATGTCATTATGGATGCAGTTGCGATGAATCCGACCCCTACTGACAAAGGGACAAGGTTAAAAATTTATTATGCAACTCAAGTTGCGGTTAAACCACCTACATTCGTTATTTTTGTAAATGAACCTGAATTACTTCACTTTAGTTATGAGCGATTTTTAGAAAATCGTATTCGTGATGCATTTGGATTCGAAGGTACTCCAATAAAAATTATTGCAAGAGCTAGAAAATAATGGGGAGGGATGATGGTGAAGAAAGTTGCAGTTTTAGGAGCAGGAAGTTGGGGGACAGCTTTAGCGCTCGTATTAGCTGATAATGGACATAAAGTTATTTTATGGGGACATAAGCAAGAACAAGTAGATGCAATAAATAAAACTCATCAGAATGAAAAATATTTACCAGGTGTCCATTTACCAGTTAACATAACGGCTACAGCAGAATTGCAAACTGCTTTAGAGGAAATAGACTTTGTTGTATTAGCTGTGCCAACAAAAGCGATGAGAGATGTTTGTGGACAGTTAAGCAAATTCATGACAACACCTACAATTTTTGTTCATGTAAGTAAAGGGATTGAACCTGATACACATTTAAGAGTGTCAGAAGTAATAGAAGAGGAAATACCGCAATCATTAAGAAAAGCGGTAGTCGTTTTATCGGGACCTAGTCATGCAGAAGAAGTTAGCTTACGTCAACCTACGACAGTTACAGCTGCGTCTACTAACATGGAAGCAGCTGAACGTGTGCAAGATTTATTCATTAACAATAATTTTCGCGTATACACAAACAGTGACGTTGTAGGTGTAGAAATTGGTGGTTCGCTTAAAAACATTATTGCCCTAGCTGCTGGTATTACAGACGGTCTAGGTTATGGTGATAATGCCAAAGCAGCTCTAATAACAAGAGGTCTTGCTGAGATAGCACGTCTAGGTAGCTCCTTAGGGGCAAATCCACTTACGTTTTTAGGTTTAACGGGAATGGGCGATCTTATCGTTACGTGTACTAGCGTGCATAGTAGGAATTGGAGAGCGGGTAATATGCTCGGCAAAGGGAAAAGGCTTGAAGAAGTATTAGAAAGTATGGGCATGGTAGTAGAGGGTGTACGGACAACGAAAGCGGCCTATCAGTTGTCAAACAAATTAAATGTAAAGATGCCTTTAACAGATGCGTTGTACGGTGTTTTATTCCATGATGTGGATCCGAAAGTAGCTGTGGACGAGCTCATGAGTCGAGGGAAAACGGCTGAGCTAGATGATTTGTCTCAAATATTAGCTGGTGGGGAAAAATAGAAAACTAGTTATCGAAACAAACACCTTTTTTTCTAGTTTGCATAGTTTAGTAAGAAGGAGCTTTAACTATTACTTATGCAAACATCCCCTTCTAGGGCGAATATTGTTTTTCTTCGTCCCGTCAAATTTCTAGTTTGATTTGGCCCATTCTCTTTCATCCCATTATGGAACTTAACTAAAATAGTACAAATGTATATTTTTTATTTGTTGATTCTTTATTTACAGGGATATAGGCATATGGCCATGCATTAAGTTATATGTAGCATAAGATGTAAATGAGGTAAATCAATGGTTGAGCTGTGGGATTGGTTGTATTATTTAGTCAGTTACTGAAGTAAATTGCCCCATTTACTTCAGTTTTTTTTATTTTTAGGAACTTATATAAAATGAGATAGTTTGTGGGTAAATTTTAACATGTGTTGTTACGTCTAGCTAGCTACTTTTGAAAAGACCCTCCAGAGATAAGTCAGAGGTGGATAAAGAGCGTCCTTCGGCAGCACCTCCCTTATCGTTGTCGGGCCAGAGTGAGCCGCTAACGCTTTTGAGTCAAGCTTCGGTCGAAAAAAGCCTTGGCTCAAACTTCGCTTTAGAGTTAGTTCGTTTCTCTTTGTTTCAGGAACTTTTTATTATTGGTTATTTTTGGTGTATAATAAAATTTAGCTTATAAGAGAGATACACTATTTCAAAGTTTTGTAATTACAATTTACTTTGTGATATTACAACGTCTAGCTCCTTTGGAAAAGACCGAACGAAGCGCCTACGCTTTTCTAGCTGTCTAGCTCCGGCGGCTAGGTCCGGCTCAAACTTCACTTTTCCTCCGTACGATAAGTCATCATCGACTCGAAGAACGCTCGTCGTGATTCCTTTATCTCCTGCGGAAAAGCTCCAGTTTGATTGGACCTGATCGAGCCGCCTGCGCTTTTCTTATTGTCTAGCTCCGGCGCTTAGGCCCTATCAAACTTCCCGTTCCGTCCGTACGATAAGTCAACATCAGCTCTCTGTCGTTCGCTGTGTTTCCTTTATCTCCTACCGGAACAGTCCAGTTTGTACGGGCCTGAGCGAAGCGCCTGCGCTTTTCTTCTTAATTATGAATATTTTTTGAATTGTTATTGGACAAGTGTAGTTAAATAACGGATGAATTAGTGTTGTACACTCCTTGTTTATGCTATAATGTTTGTCGGAAAAGGAGCGATTTATATGACAGATGGACTTATGAAAATGTGGATATCTTTTGTAGGAATGGGTTTTATGATTATTTCTGTTCTTTTAGTCTATTTTACTAGATTTAAGTTGAAGAATAGAATTGTAAAAGGTATTTTAAATACAATTTCATTTATTTTAATTTTGTTAGCTGGAATAATAATATTTTTTGTTGTGTTTAGCGGTCCAGTACCGGAATAGCACAGTTCTAGAGGAGGAACTTCATGTTATTTCGTAAAAAATGGTTAATGATACTATTTATCGGTTCTACAATTATCTTATCAGGATGTTTATATCCGCAGGAAAATTTAAAACAAAATCAAGTTCCGTATATAGACCAATTAGCATCGGTACAAACAGCGGTGGAACAGTATCGTGAAGTGAGCGGAGGACTTCTTCCGATTAAAGATCGAGACATGGATACACCAATTTACCAAAAATATCCGATAGATTTTAATAAACTGTCTCCAAGATACATGCAAGAACCTCCAGGTAATGCATTTGAAAGCGGGGGTGTTTATCAGTATGTCCTTGTTGATGTGGAGGAGAACCCAACGGTTAAGCTAATTGATTTACGTATTGCAGAAACAATTAGAGAGCTTAACCTGATGATTAACCTTTACATGAGATCGAATCAATATCCACCGATGAAAGAAGTATTAAGCACTGATGCACTACGTATCGATTATGATAAACTAGGAATTGATAGTGAGCCCTATATTGTGAGTCCTTTTACAGGCAACAACTTGCCGTTAATATTAAATACGGATGGACACGTCATTATTGATTACTCTATGGATTTATATACGTATTTACAAGAATATGAACATTCATTTGAACCTGGTGATGATATACGAGATATTCTAGTAGAAAACTCCGTATTTGTTCCGGCTTATTCAGTACCTTATACTATTAATGAAAAAAATGAACCAATATTTTTAAATTAGTCATGAACTCTTATTTAGTGAATACATTCTAAATAAGAGTTTTTTTATTTTTGAAGATGTTGGCTTTTGGACTTTAAGGAAGTGATGTTTGAAGCGCATGATGAAAGCTTTCATCTTTCCTTCAAAATAAAAATTATAGGGATGGGTAAATTTTTATAGAAGAGTAGTCATATTTAAGTAGGACAACATCATACACATATTAATGTCCTAGATTACATTCTTACTAGAAAATTTATCCCAAGTTAAAGGTCGGGAGGGAATACGTTGGAAAAAGTAGATATTTTCAAAGATATCGCTGAACGTACAGGTGGCGATATATACTTAGGAGTAGTCGGTGCAGTTCGTACAGGAAAGTCGACATTTATTAAAAGATTTATGGAGTTAGTGGTACTTCCTAATATCGGAAGTGAAGCTGATAAAGCAAGAGCTCAAGACGAGCTACCACAAAGTGCTGCTGGTAAAACAATTATGACAACTGAACCAAAATTTGTACCAAATCAAGCAGTTAAAGTTGCAGTTGATGAGGGGCTCGATGTAAATATACGTCTTGTTGATTGTGTTGGTTATACAGTTCCAGGCGCAAAAGGATATGAAGATGAGAATGGTCCAAGAATGATTAATACACCTTGGTATGAGGAACCAATTCCATTTCATGAGGCTGCTGAAATAGGGACAAGAAAAGTAATTCAAGAACATTCTACAATTGGAGTAGTTATAGCAACAGATGGCACAATTGGAGAGATTCCAAGAAGAGATTATCTAGAGGCAGAAGAAAGAGTAGTTGAAGAGCTTAAAGAGGTTGGTAAGCCATTTATTATGGTTATCAATACAGTACAACCTCATCATCCAGATACTGAAACATTACGTAAACAACTTTCAGAAAAATATGATATTCCAGTAATTGCGATGAGCGTAGAAAGTATGAGAGAGTCTGATGTAATGAATGTGTTACGTGAAGCTCTATACGAATTCCCAGTGTTAGAAGTAAATGTAAACCTTCCTAGCTGGGTAATGGTACTAAAAGAAAGTCATTGGCTACGTGAAAGCTATCAGGATGCTGTGAAAGATACAGTAAAAGATATTAAAAGATTACGCGATGTTGATCGAGTAGTTGGACAGTTTACGGAGTATGATTTTATTGACCGAGCTGGGCTAGCTGGTATTGAAATGGGTCAAGGGGTTGCAGAAATAGACCTATACGCTCCAGATGATTTATATGACCAAATCTTAAAAGAGGTTGTCGGAGTGGAAATTCGAGGGAAAGATCATCTCCTTCAATTAATGCAAGACTTTGCACATGCAAAGCAAGAATATGACCAAGTGGCGGATGCACTAAAAATGGTGAAGCAAACTGGCTACGGAATTGCATCACCTGCGTTAAGTGATATGAGTCTAGAAGAACCAGAAATAATCCGTCAAGGCTCTAGATTTGGAGTTCGATTAAAAGCTGTAGCTCCATCTATTCACATGATTAAAGTTGATGTGGAGAGTGAATTTGCACCGATTATCGGTACAGAAAAGCAGAGTGAAGAGCTAGTACGTTACTTAATGCAAGATTTTGAGGACGATCCATTATCAATTTGGAACTCTGATATTTTTGGTAGATCGTTAAGCTCTATTGTTAGAGAAGGTATTCAAGCCAAATTATCATTAATGCCAGAAAACGCTCGTTATAAATTAAAAGAAACACTTGAAAGAATTATTAATGAAGGATCCGGCGGTTTAATTGCCATTATCCTTTAAAAATACTAACCATGTACTTGTTGAGAAAATACAACTCACAAGTGCATGGTTTTTTTCTTTTTTCTTTTCGATAGAGAGAGAAAAGTAACTTTATGTTATAGTGGACAAAATAGAACCAGTCTTTTCGTATAGATTATTAGATAGTTTTTGTAAAAAAACTTACTACAGTTCAATAAAATAATCTTAAATTATAAAGCAAAAAACGCAAAAAAAGCAATAAGTTCAACAATATTAGACGATTTTTATCAAAAATCGTGAAAACAGTATTGCTTAACCGATTTTCTTATGTTAATCTACTAACAGAATTCATCAATTGGTGAATAATACCTGTACATATTATTATTTACACGACTTTACTTAAAAAAGGTTTATTATTTATCCAATATAGCCATATTGTTTGATTTATCATACTTTGTTATGTATAAAATAATTAATAAGTGTAAAGAAATGATAGTACAATCAATGATTTTAATAGGTCTTTTTAAAAGGGTCTATCAAAGTAATAAACTTCCTTTGGGAGGAGGTGAATGGCATGAACAAGACAGATTTAATTAATGCAGTTGCTGAAGCTAGTGAGATTTCTAAGAAAGACGCTACTAAAGCAGTTGATGCTGTTTTCGATACAATTCAAGAAGCATTAAAAAATGGCGACAAAGTACAACTTATCGGTTTTGGTAACTTTGAAGTACGTGAGCGTGCAGCTCGTAAAGGACGTAACCCACAAACTGGTGAGGAAATCGAAATCGCTGCAAGTAAAGTACCAGCATTCAAACCTGGGAAAGCACTTAAAGATGCAGTGAAATAATCGATTACATATATGTCATCATAAAAAAAAGAGGCGCGAATGAGTGCCTCTTTCTTTTTGGCTTTTTTTGTACAATATGCTAGAATCGGAAAGATAGGAAGCATTTTTTTAGGAGGACATTATACATATGGGACAAGTGAATAAATCTCAAATTGAACAAGCTGTTCGATTAATATTAGAAGCTATTGGTGAAGATCCAAATCGCGAGGGATTGTTAGATACGCCTAAACGTGTTGCGAAAATGTATGAAGAAGTATTTTCAGGATTAAATGAAGATCCTAAAGAACATTTTAAAACTGTATTTGGTGAACCACATGAAGAACTAGTTTTAGTGAAAGATATTCCTTTCTTCTCAATGTGTGAGCATCATTTAGTTCCGTTTTTTGGTCGAGCTCATGTCGCCTATATCCCTAAAGGTGGAAAAGTTACTGGTTTAAGCAAGCTTGCTAGAGCGGTGGAGGCGGTTGCGAAACGACCACAACTACAAGAAAGAATTACTGCTACAATCGCAGATTCTATTGTGGAATCGTTAGAGCCACATGGTGTGATGGTTGTAGTTGAAGCAGAGCATATGTGTATGACGATGCGTGGAGTGAAAAAACCTGGAGCAGTAACAGTTACTTCTGCTGTACGCGGTACATTAGAAAACGATTCAGCTGCTCGTGCTGAAATATTATCTTATATTAAAAAATAAAGGGGAGAGCACACAATGAGTAATTCACAAAATACAGATTATCTAGTAATTAAAGCTTTAGAAGATGGTGTGAATGTAATTGGATTAACACGTGGCTCAGATACAAGATTTCATCATTCTGAAAAATTAGATAAAGGCGAGGTAATGATTGCTCAATTTACAGAACACACTTCAGCCATTAAAATTAGAGGAAAAGCTAGTGTTCAATCAGCTCATGGAACAATCGAATCAGACTAAAGAACAGTAATAATAGAAAGGGCTTTCTTTTGCTTATCTACTTATAAAGAAAAACCTTTTTGATTGTGAATAAAATGTCTTATCACATTGTTTCCTTTTGCTCGCCTCTTGGCGAGTTTTTCTATTATTGCTTAATACATTCTTAAGAAGCAATCGCTAGTGTGTTAAAAATATAAAAAGGGATAGACTATTACAAAAGTAGCTTCTATCCGAATCTAAATACTAAACTTAATGCAAGAAACTATTGAGTCGTTAAGTTTTCACTAATGTCTAAATATGATACGATAAAATAAAGCAATGAACCATATTTTTATGCTATAATAATCTCTGTGCATTTATTAAAGTTTTTATTACATAGAAAATCTTATTACAATTTGCATTATTAAACAGATTATATACCCTATAAACCTTTAAGGGGATCGTGTGACAAAGGGTGGTTTTAGTGGAAGACGTTCAAATACATATTTCAAATTTAAAAGAGAAAATTCAAGAAAAAATACAACATAATTATTTATTTCACCATATTCCTTACCCAATCATAGATGAGGATAAAATACTGATACTACATTCATTACTTGAACCGTTATCGCTAACGAAAGAAAAGAAAGAGCAATATATCCTATCTACAATGCTAGCTCAAATTGCTTTAGACACTCATGAAGAAGTACATTCACATAATGATATGGATGAAAAACAATTTAAAGCACAGCAATTAACGGTATTGGCTGGTGACTTCTTCAGTGGATTATACTTTCAGCTTTTAGCTAATGCTGAGGATATCCCTATGATTAGAACGCTCGCCCATTCGATTAAAGAAATTAATGAATATAAAATTACTTTATATCAAAATGGAATTTCTAAAATGGATGATCTACTGGATTGCATTCGAAATATTGAATCTTCGCTAATTCAAGGAGTATCCGATTATGTTGATGAAGCCATTTGGTCAGATTTAAGTGGGAATATATTACTTTTAAAACGGCTTGTTAATGAGCGAGAGTTATTCATACAAAAAAAGCCATCTTTACTTGTAGACAATATAAAAAAGCTAATTGAATTAGATAAATCTTATAAAGAAGAGATAATTAATATATTTGATGAATACATAGCGAAACTTTGGAAAATGATTCATTCTGTACTAGCAGGAATTCCACATACAAACTTTTTAAAAGAGAGACTAGCTAGTTTTGTAAACGAACTACCATTTTCAACAAATTTGTACGCGGAAGAAGGGTAAGATATTATGCAACATCCATCCAAAGAAGAGAGAGTCCATAAAGTTTTTGAAAAAATTTATGGAAACTATGATAAGATGAATTCGGTTATTAGTTTTAAACGTCATACGGCATGGCGTAAAGATACTATGAAACGAATGAATGTCCAAATAGGAGCTAGTGCGTTAGACGTCTGTTGTGGTACTGCTGATTGGACAATTGCATTATCAGAAGCTGTTGGAGATTCTGGGAAAGTTAGTGGATTAGATTTCAGTAAAAATATGTTATCTATCGGCGAAGAAAAAGTAAAAGCGTTAGGTAAGAAAAATATAGAATTAGTACACGGTAATGCAATGGAATTACCGTACGAAGATAATACATTTGATTATGTAACGATAGGCTTCGGATTACGTAATGTACCGGATTATTTTAAAGTATTAAAAGAAATGTATCGTGTTGTTAAGCCTGGTGGTAAAGTAGTTTGTTTGGAAACATCACAACCAACTTTGATCGGATTTAGACAAATGTACTTTTTATACTTCCAATATATAATGCCAGCGTTAGGGAAGATATTTGCTAAAAGCTATGAAGAGTACGCATGGCTTCATGAATCTGCAAAAGACTTTCCCGGTATGAAAGAACTTAAAGAGATGTTTGAAAAAGCAGGGTTTGAAAATGTCCAAGTGAAGGCCTATACCGGTGGGGTAGCAGCAATGCACTTAGGTTTTAAACCGACTAAGTAGTTAAAGGTGACCTATATGAAATTAAATTTAATGTATTCTTTTTTGAATACGGACCTACAACTAATAGAAAAAGAATTAGAACAAGCTATTCAATCCGATAAGCAACTGTTACAAGAAGCTTCTCTCCACTTGCTGCAAGCGGGTGGAAAGCGCATACGTCCTATTTTTGTATTATTAGCTGCAAAATTTGGTGACTATAACGTAAATAAGATTAAACATGTTGCGGTAGCTTTAGAACTAATTCATATGGCTTCACTCGTGCATGATGATGTTATTGATGACGCTGAGCTTAGAAGGGGAAAACCTACTATAAAGGCAAAGTGGGACAATAAAATTGCTATGTATACGGGTGATTATATTTTTGCTCGTGCGATAGAGCTGATGACTAAAATTGAGCATCCTGATGCACATCGAATCCTATCAAACACCCTAGTTGAGTTAACTAAGGGTGAAATCGAACAAATTAAAGATAAATTTGACTTTGACCAAGATTTACGGACGTATTTGCGAAGAATTAAACGTAAAACTGCGATTTTAATAGCTGCAAGTTGCCAATTAGGTTCCATTGCTTCCGGAGCATCAAAGGAAGTAAGTCATAGCTTATATTTATTTGGTTACTATGTAGGGATGTCTTTTCAAATTACGGATGATATTTTAGACTTTACAGCGACGGAAGAGCAATTAGGAAAGCCTGCAGGAAGCGATTTGTTGCAAGGAAACATTACGTTACCTGTTCTCTATGCAATGAAAGATACTAATTTCAAAGATAAAGTATTGAACGTAAATGAAAATACTCATAGGGATGAACTTCAAGAACTTATTCAATATATTAAACAATCCGAAAGTATTGATCGCTCTATTGCATTAAGTGATCATTATTTAAATAAAGCTTTTAAGGAGCTTGAAAAACTACCAAATAATGTAGCAAAACGTACGTTAAATAATATCGCGAAATTTATTGGAAAGCGTAAATATTAAGATAATTCTCCACTTTTTAAGTTGCGAAACAAGGAAAAGCATGTTATATTTTTCATGGCTAGGAAAAACTTCTAGTTATACATAACAACTTATGGGGTGGAGATTTTATTATGGAAAAAACATTTCTAATGGTAAAACCAGACGGAGTACAACGTAATTTAATCGGGGAAATCGTTACACGCTTTGAAAAAAAAGGCTTTCATTTAGCAGGTGCTAAATTAATGCAAATTTCTACTGAATTAGCAGAGCAACATTATGGGGAACATAAGGAACGTCCATTTTTCGGAGAATTAGTAGATTTTATTACATCTGGCCCAGTATTCGCTATGGTATGGGAAGGGGAAAATGTAATTGCTACTGCTCGTCAAATGATGGGTGCTACAAATCCAAAGGATGCTCAACCTGGAACAATTCGCGGAGACTTCGGTGTAATTGTAGGAAAGAATATCATTCACGGTTCTGATTCACCTGAAAGTGCTGAGCGTGAAATCGGCTTGTTCTTTAAAGAAGAAGAATTAGTAGCATATTCAAAAGATATTAACAATTGGGTTTATTAATTTTGTAAACGTTTTTATGTCAGCTATTAAACTAGCTGGCTTTTTTATTTTCATAAATTGATAAGTTTTATTGTCGAAACTTTATTAAATTCATATATACTATTTGTAATGATGATAATAGAAAGAAGGATACTTAAGATGGATGGTTATGAGCAATTTATACATAATATTAAAAAGAAAACAGGAATCGACTTATCGTTGTATAAAGAGGCGCAAATGAAAAGAAGACTAACATCTCTTTTTGAGAAGAGAGGCTTTACATCTTTTACAGCTTACTACAAAGGGTTAGAAAGAGATGAATTACTATTAAAAGAGTTTTTAGATAGAATGACAATAAACGTATCAGAGTTTTTCCGCAATTATAAAAGATGGGAAGTACTAAAGGAAAGATTATTACCAGAACTTGTACAAAATAAGCCCTCCAAATTAAAAGTTTGGAGTGCGGCCTGTTCGTCTGGCGAGGAACCGTACACACTAGCAATTGTTTTATCAAATTTTTTTCCTCTAAATAAAATCGACATTTTAGCTACAGATATTGATGACAAAATTTTAGCACAAGCAAAAATAGGTTTATATCAAGAGCGTTCGCTCCAGGAAGTACCGGAAGAGCTAAAGTCAAAATTTTTTAATGTGCAGAACGGATATTATAAAATAAATGATGAAATTAAAAAAACAGTCACTTTCAAAAAACAAAATTTGCTAGCTGACCGATTTGAACAAAATTATGATCTTATTGTTTGTAGAAATGTACTAATCTATTTTACCGAAGATGCGAAGGTAGAGTTATATCAAAAGTTTAGCGATGCTCTACAACCTGGTGGATTATTGTTTGTTGGAAGTACAGAACAAATATTTCAGCCTGCTAAATATGGATTTGAAGTAGTGGATACGTTTTTTTATAGAAAAATGAAGTAGCAAATAATAATAAAGAACACAAAAAATGTAAAAGAATCGAAAATTTAAAATATTATATGAAAATACAATGTAGATTGTTTAACGATGTATGTGATATAGTTAAAGTACAATCATCAATACATAAACGCTTTAAAGAGTTAAAGAGGAGGATCGATTAATGAGATATTTAACAGCTGGGGAATCACATGGTCCACAACTAACAACGATATTAGAAGGGGTACCTTCTGGTTTAGCATTAACAGCAGAACAAGTAAACGTAGAATTAGCAAGACGCCAAAAAGGTCATGGTCGAGGCCGAAGAATGCAAATTGAAAAAGATGAAGTGAATATTTTAAGTGGTGTACGACACGGTTACACACTCGGCTCACCTATTACTCTGACAGTAGAAAATAACGATTGGAAACATTGGACAGGGATTATGGGCATTGAACCAATTTCTAAAGAAGAGCAAGACGAAGTGAAACGCAAAATTACTAGACCACGTCCAGGTCATGCTGACTTGAACGGTGCTATAAAATACGGTCATCGAGATATGAGAAACGTGTTAGAAAGATCCTCTGCGAGAGAAACTACCGTACGAGTAGCTGCAGGGGCAGTTGCAAAAGAATTATTAAAAGAATTAGGTATTAAGGTTGCTGGCCATGTTGTTGAAATAGGTGGTATTAAAGCGGAAGTAAATGAGATTAATTCATTGGAACATTTGCAAGAAGTAACAGAAGCTTCACCAGTCCGTTGTTATGATTCGAAGGTAGAACAACAGATGATGGATTTAATAGATACAACGAAAAAAAATGGCGATTCAATTGGTGGTGTCGTAGAAGTAATAGTTGACGGTGTCCCACCAGGTATCGGTAGCTACGTTCATTATGATCGTAAATTAGATGCGAAAATAGCATCATCCATCATGAGTATTAATGCTTTCAAGGGGGTTGAATTTGGTATAGGTTTTCAAGCTGCAAGCCGCCCTGGAAGTGAGGTCCATGATGAAATTGCCTGGTCCGAAAACCGTGGCTACTATCGATTAACTAATAATCTTGGTGGTTTTGAAGGTGGAATGACAACAGGAATGCCAATTGTAGTCCGTGGTGTAATGAAACCAATCCCAACTTTATATAAACCATTAAAAAGTGTGGATATTGATACAAAAGAAGTGTTTGAAGCAAGTATAGAACGCTCTGATAGTTGTGCTGTGCCAGCAGCAAGTGTGGTAGCTGAAGCAGTAGTAGCTTGGGAGATAGCAACTGCTTTAATGGAGCAATTAAGTGGCGATTCTATGGAGTTGCTAAAAGAAAATATACAGAGGTTAAGGGAACATGCCCAACAATTCTAAAGTAATGAAGGTTCAAACGGAAACGAAAACATATTCAATATACGTAGAAGAAAACGCGTCATTACGAATAAAAGAAGTACTGCATTCCTTTCATAAAAATGTTAGTAAAATACTGATCGTTACAGATTCCAATGTTGCCCCACTGTATTTAGAAAAGGTTAGTAACTTAGTACAGGAATATAATCCAATTCAATATATTTTGCCAAACGGAGAAAACGCAAAAAGCTTTGAACATTTTTATGAACTTCAAACTTACGCACTAGAGATGGGGCTTGATCGAAATTCTCTAATCATTGCTTTAGGTGGGGGAGTGGTTGGTGATATTGCAGGCTTCGTAGCGGCCACGTTTATGAGGGGAATTCGCTTTATTCAAATGCCAACAACACTTTTAGCTCATGATAGTGCTGTGGGCGGAAAAGTAGCTATAAACCATCCGCTTGGTAAAAATATGATAGGAGCCTTCTATCAACCAGAAGCGGTTATTTATGATACTGACTTTTTAAAAAGTCTTCCAGAGAGTGAAATTAGATCTGGTTTTGCGGAAGTTTTAAAGCATAGTGTTATCCGTGATAGTGATTTTTATAATTGGATAGAATCAAATATTACAGAGCTATCACAAATGGAAGGATCTAATTTAGTTAAGTGCATTGAAAAAGGAATTAGTATAAAGGCAAGCATCGTTTCAAATGATGAAAAAGAAAATGGAATTAGAGCAATATTAAACTTTGGACATACAGTTGGTCATGCGATAGAAAAAAATTGCGGGTATGGAAAAATGACGCATGGAGATGCTGTTGCATTCGGGATGCTAGTGGCTGCGAAAATTAGTGAAAGAATAAATGGCTTCGCAAATTTTAGTCAACTTTCTGACGTCATTAGCCGATTTAATTACCCAAGTAAAATTCCAACTAATATATCAATCGAACAAATTTTGAAATCGATGAAAAAAGATAAAAAATCACAAAACGGGCATATACATATGGTATTAATAAAAAAGTTTGGAGAAGTATATGTTCAACCAGTTTCGGATGAAATAATTCGTGAAACATTAGTATACTTTCTACCAGAATAAATAATACACATATGCTGCCTCCCAAAAAAGGAGGGAAAATATTCTTGATTAGGGGAATAAGAGGAGCCACGACAATTAATAGCAATACCGAAAATGAAATAGTGGAGAAAACGTTACAGTTAGTTGAAAAAATGATTCAACAAAATGAGATAAAAAGTGAACACGTTGCACAAGTTATCATTTCTGTTACAGACGAAATTACAGCAGCATTTCCCGCCAAAGCATTACGATTGTTAAATGGATGGGAATATGTGCCGGTAATGTGTACACGAGAAGTGCCGGTGCCTGGTTCATTACCTTTTTGTATACGAGTTATGATGACCGTAAACACAAAAACGGCACAAAAAGAAATTAATCATATTTATTTGTACGAAGCAAAAAAGCTACGTCCAGATCTAGTGAAAGAAAATTAATGGATTGACTCTTTTAATGGAATATTATATAGTGTTTAACAAGATTAGTTGAGAGAAAGTTTAGAATAGTTGAGTAGTTGAGTAATTGAATATTTCTGATTTAGCATAGTTTAGTTTAGTTTAGTTTAGTTGAGCCGAGAATGAGTTGAGATTAGTTGAGGTGTAGTTAAAATTTATAACACTACCCAAAGACTATTGTCTTTGGGTTTTCTTTTTATCGAAAATACTTCTTAAAATCCTCTAATAATCACTCATTCTCCATTTCAAAAAATGGAGGAAAAAAAATGAGTAGCTACAATGATTTCACTTCTTTTTTATCAGCATCATTTAAATATGATACCATTCCGATTTATCAGTCTTTTTTTCTGGATACTGTAACACCTATAAAGGCATTTCAGCTGTTCCAAGAGGAAGCTACTTTTCTGTTAGAAAGTAAAGACGATTCCTCAACGTGGAATAGATATTCTTTTATCGGGCTACATCCATTTTTATCGATTGAAGGGAGAGAGTCTCTTCAAATAATTGGGAAAGAAAATAGCATTTTGCATGATTGCAAGACGATTCAAGAGGCATTTCAATGTTCTCTAAATATGTTAAAGGTTGCTCCGCTATCGATGGAAATCCCGTTTTTAGGGGGAGCAGTAGGCTATATTTCATATGACTATATAACAACATTAGAAAAAGTATCACCCCATCCAAAGTGTCAAAATGAAAACTTAGTTAACCTCCAATTTTGTGAAACAGTTATAGTATTAGACCATAAAACAAATATGGTTACGATCATTCATTACATTCGTTTAAAAGGATTGGAAACAAAACTAGAAAAGGAAAAAATGTATCAGAGAGGAAAAGCAGAAATTAACCGGTGTGCCACCCAGTTGAATAAAAGAAATGAAGATGAAATGTTTGTAAGTGAAGAATCGAATGAGCATTTCCCCATTCAGTTTAAATCTTCTTATACAAAAGAAAAATTTATACAGCATGTAGAAATAGTAAAAAACTATATCCGTCAAGGAGATATTTTTCAATGTGTTTTAGCTCAAAAATTTTCAGTTGAACTTGATATAGACGGTTTTGATGTTTATCGAGTATTACGAAATGTTAATCCTTCACCATATCTGTTTTATATTAAATTATCGGATCGAGAGTTAATTGGCAGCTCTCCAGAAAGACTAGTAGAAGTAAAGGATAGAATTTTAGAAATACATCCGATTGCTGGCACACGTAGAAGAGGAAAGACAAAAGAAGATGATGAACGAATGGGTAGTGAACTGCTTTCCGACAAAAAAGAGCAAGCAGAACATGTCATGTTAGTAGACCTAGCTAGAAATGATATTGGAAAGGTTGCAAAGTTTGGGAGTGTTCATGTTTCTGAATTTAAAAAACTTGTTTACTTCTCGAAAGTTATGCACATTATTTCAATCGTTAAAGGAGAGCTAGAAAAAACTAAATCCCCTTTAGATGCGTTGTTGGCTACTTTTCCGGCGGGGACTGTCTCTGGCGCTCCTAAGGTAAGAGCGATGCAAATAATTCAAGAACTAGAGCCTGTGGAAAGAAATACGTATGCAGGGGCAATATGTTACATCGGTTTTGACGGCAATATTGATTCTTGCATAACTATTCGGACAATCGAAAAGAAAAAAGATACTTTCCAAATACAAGCTGGTGCGGGGATTGTCGCTGATTCTATACCGGAGTTAGAGTGGAAAGAAACGAATAACAAAGCTAGAGCCTTATTAGAAACTTTACAAATAGCCAATCAACTATTTCAAAAAGAGAAAAGAGGGTGATAATCATGTTTCAACAATATTTACAAAGAGTAATAGATAACAAGTCGTTAACTGAAAAGGAAGCAGAACATGCGATGTCACTTATTATGGATGGAAATATAACAGCTAGCCAAATAGCAAGTTTTATTACAGTGTTGCGTTTTCGGGGGGAAACAGTAGAAGAAATGCTAGGTTTCACACAGGCAATGAGAATGAAAATGAAAAAAATAGAATTTAATCATCCTAACGTAATAGATACATGTGGAACAGGAGGAGATAGTGCTTCCACTTTTAACATATCAACAGCTGCGGCGATTGTTGCTTCCAGTGGTGGTGCTAAAGTTGCGAAGCATGGAAACCGAGCGTTTACATCTAAAAGCGGTAGTGCCGATGTGTTAGAGCAATTGCAAATACCAGTACAGCAAACAACGGAGGATGTGAAAGCTGCTCTCCAAAAAAAAGGAATGGCCTTTTTATTTGCACCTAACTATCACGAAGGAATGAAGCATGCTGTCCAACCACGAAAAGAAATTGGTTTCCGAACGATATTTAACATATTAGGACCTTTAGCCAACCCAGTTCAATGTAAAAACCAAGTGATTGGAGTTTTCTCTAAAACTTATGCGGAAAAAATGGCACAAGTACTCGTCGAATTAAAGGCTACTCATGTTCTTTTAGTTTGTGGTGAGGACGGATTAGATGAGTTTTCTATAACAGGAAAGTCTCACGTACTTGAGGTTAAAAATGGTCAGCTCCACAAATTTTCGGTTGAACCTGAAGAAGTTGGGTTACGAAGACATAGTCTACAAGACATTCAAGTTCGCAATTCTTTAGAAAGTGCACAAACAATTCAGCAAGCTTTTCAGCTAAAGTCAACCGAAGCCGTTATTGATACGATTGCCTATAACGCTGGAGCTGCATTGTATGTTGCGAATATAGCAAAATCTATGATTGAAGGGATTTATCAAGCTAAGCAACTATTAAAAAATGGAGACGCATTAAGACAATTACAACTACTTAAACAGGAAAGGGGACAATTTCATGCTAGCGCAAATCATTGAGCAAAAAAAGAAAGAAGTTAAAACCTTAACTGCGAGACCGAAACAAAATGTTGAAAAGGTTTCCTTTTATAACGCACTAAAAAACCCGAACCGATCACTTGCGGTAATTGCAGAAATAAAAAAAGCTTCTCCGTCAAAAGGGGTCATAAGAGACAGATTCGATCCGCTAGAAATTGCAGCTCAATATGAAGCAGTTCTTGTAGATGCTATTTCCGTTTTAACGGATGAAACTTTTTTCCAAGGCTGCCATCATGATTTATCAATGGTGAAACAAGTTACAAGTGTTCCTATTTTGAGGAAAGACTTTATTATTGATCCAAAGCAAATTACGGAAAGTGTGGAAATAGGCGCGGATGCAATATTATTAATTGCGGAAGTGTTGGAAGATAAACAGTTATACCAATTATATAATGAAGCGTATAACCATGGTTTAGATGTGTTAGTCGAGGTTCATAGCTTATCTCGATTAGAGCGGTTATTACAAACATTTATACCTAAAATAATCGGAGTTAACAATCGGAATTTAGACACGTTTGAAACGAGCTTACAAACAACGGTAAATTTAGCGAAATATATACCGGAAGAATCTCTTTTTGTTAGTGAAAGCGGGATTCGTTCATTCGATTGTATTGAAACAATCGTAAATAGCGGTGCTAACGCCATACTTGTAGGGGAAACATTTATGAAAGAAAAAAATGTAAAAGCAGCCGTTACCAAACTGTTTAAGGAACACGTAGTATGAAAAATTTACTTTTAAAATTTTGTGGAACAAAAAGTGGTGAAGACCTCCAAATCGTATCGCAATCTTCTGCAAGTCATATAGGGTTTATATTTGCAGAAAGTAAGAGGCAAGTTACGGTCCAACAAACTTTGAAGTGGTTAAGTGATGTCGATATTACTGATAAAAAATTAGTTGGTGTTTTTGTCAATCAATCTATCGAAGAAATTGTAAGTATAGTAAAATCATTAAATCTATCAATTATCCAATTACACGGTGACGAATCACCAGGTTATATTCGGAAATTAAAAGAAAAGACCCTTGTGGAAATATGGAAAGTTTTTCACCATAAAGGGGATGAAACAGTTAGGAAAATAGAAAAATATGAAAAGTTGATTGACGCGGTTTTAATAGATTGTAAAGTGGGTTCGCAGTATGGAGGGACAGGAAAAGTGTTTGACTGGACGTATATTCCAAACTATAAGGAAGTAACAAAACGTCTTTTTGTCCCACTAATTGTTGCTGGTGGTATTACAGTTGATAACATTGAAAAACTTTTATTATATGAAGAACTGGACGGAATTGACCTTTCGAGCGGGATCGAAGTGAATTTTCAAAAAAACAAAGAGCTAATAGAAAAATTAGAAAGTAAGGTGAGAGGATGATACCAGATTATTTTGGAAGATACGGCCAATTTGGTGGTAAGTATGTGCCTGAAACGTTAATGGCACCCCTAGAAGAATTAGAGAAAGGCTTACAGGAAGCAATACAAGATGAACAATTTTCTCAAGAACTTCTATTTCATTTAAACGAATTTTCGGGAAGACCGACAGCACTAACTTTTGCGAAAAACATAACAGAAGAACTTAATGGAGCAAAAATATATTTGAAAAGGGAAGACCTTAATCATACAGGTGCACATAAAATTAATAATGCTATCGCTCAAGCATTGTTAGCGAAAAGGTTAGGGAAAAAGAAAATAATAGCGGAAACAGGTGCGGGTCAACACGGTGTTGCGGCTGCTACCGTTGCTGCTAAATTTGGCCTTGAGTGTAAAGTTTTTATGGGTGAAGAGGATATAAGGAGACAAGAATTAAATGTATTTCGAATGAAATTGTTAGGAGCTGAAGTTGTTCCTGTGGATAGTGGCAGCAAAACTTTAAAAGATGCCACAAATGAAGCGATTAGATATTGGGTTCAGCATTGTGAGGACCACTTTTATATGATTGGTTCAGTTGTAGGACCACATCCTTATCCATACATGGTACGGGAATTTCAAAAAATAATTAGCGAAGAAGCGAAAGGACAGTTTCTTGAAAGAGAAGGGAAGTTGCCTACGAAAGTAGTTGCATGTGTAGGTGGTGGTAGTAATGCAATAGGGATGTTTTATCACTTCCTACAAGATGTAGTGGAATTAATAGGAGTAGAAGCTGGTGGAAAAGGCATTCATACAGACAATCATGCTGCAACGTTAGCTAAAGGGTCAAAGGGAGTTATCCACGGTTCTTTAACCTATTTACTTCAAGATGAATATGGCCAAATTACGGAACCTTATAGTATTTCAGCTGGTTTAGATTATCCGGGAATTGGACCAGAACATGCCTACTTACATGATACAAACCGTGTAAAATATGTTAATGTCACGGATATGGAAGCGCTAGAAGCACTTTCGTTTTTATCAAAAAAAGAAGGGATTCTCCCAGCATTAGAATCTTCCCACGCGCTGGCATTCGCCTTCAAAGCAGCGAAGAATATGAAAAGTAATGAATCAATACTAGTATGTCTATCTGGTAGAGGGGATAAGGATGTTCAAACTATAATGAATACGATGGAGGAACAAGGCTATGTACGGTAACAGATTACCTAATCATTCGAAAATGTTTATACCTTTTATAATGGCAGGTGATCCAACTCCACAATTCACGATAGATTTAGCGCTTTTACTTCAAGAGGCTGGTGCATCCGTAATAGAATTAGGGGTACCTTATTCCGACCCGCTTGCAGATGGACCTATTATTCAACGGTCCTCTCAAAGAGCGTTACGAGGAAATATGAATTTAGAAAATGCTATTAATTTAGCTGGGCAGATGAGAAAAAAAGGAGTAAAAATTCCGATTATTCTCTTTACGTACTTTAATCCTGTGTTACAATTAGGATATGAACGCTTTTTCGCTTTAACGGATAAAAATGAGGTAGATGGATTACTCGTTCCCGATTTACCATTCGAGGAGAGTGAAATAGTTCGACAGCGCTGCCAACAAAATGGACTAAAATATATATCTTTAGTTGCGCCAACATCTAATGAAAGAATAAAATTAATTGCAAATAATGCAGAAGGTTTCCTTTATTGTGTCTCTTCGTTAGGGGTTACAGGGATAAGAAAAGAACTTTCTCCAAAAGTTCAACAATTTCTTCAAGATGCAATGAAAGAAAGTAACATACCTGTAGCAGTTGGATTCGGAATTTCAAGTGCTGAACAAATAAAAGAACTTCTCCCGCATTGTAACGGGATAGTGATAGGTAGTGCCATTATTGAGTTAGTCGAAAAGCAATTAAGTAATATTTCAACTAATAACGACGTCGCACTCCATTTTATACAGAAACAAGTGCAATCCATGATTGCACCTATTATTTTAGAAAGGTAGATCAATCATGAAGCTTAAACAACAGCTAACGTCATTAAAACCATATCAACCCGGTAAACCAATCGAAGAAGTAAAGAGGGAATATGGTTTAGAAAACATTGTAAAACTTGCATCTAATGAGAACCCATACGGTTGTTCTCCAAATGTAAAAACAACTTTATTTGAAAAATTAGAGAAAAGTGCTACATATCCTGATGGATATGCACAACAATTAAGAACGGTAATCGCAAATCATCTTGACGTTACTGAGAAACAGCTAATGTTTGGGAATGGTTCAGATGAACTTATTCAAATCATTTGCCGTGGACTGCTAGCACCTGGGAAGAATACGGTAATGGCAACTCCTACTTTTACTCAGTATAAACATAATGCTATTATCGAAAATGCAGAAATCCGTGAAGTACCGTTAACGGAAGATGGAGACCATAATCTTCAGCAAATGTTAGAACAAATAGATGAGAAAACAGCTGTTGTATGGTTATGTAATCCTAATAATCCAACAGGGAATTATATTAATGAACAACAGCTAATACCATTTTTAGAAAAAGTACCTTCCACTACGTTAGTAGTAGCGGATGAAGCGTACTATGAATACGTTACGGAAGATGATTATCCTAATTCCGTAGCCCTTCTTTCCCGTTTTTCTAATTTATTCATTACTAGAACATTCTCAAAAGCTTATGGATTAGCAAGTTTTCGCTTAGGTTATGGAATTAGTAGTGAAGAAGTCATACGAGCCTTAGAACCGGTGAGAGAACCGTTTAATGTTAATAGTTTTGCTCAAGCTGCTGGTGCTGCAAGTATTGAAGATTCTGCTTTCGTGCAATCTTGTGCTAGAAAAAACAAAGAAGCTTTAAGTACTTTTTATTCTTTCTGTGAAGAAACAGGGCTAAAGTATTACAAGTCACAAGGAAACTTCATTCTTATTGATTTCCAAAGAGATGGAGACGAAGTGTTTCAATATTTATTGGAACGAGGATACATTGTTCGTTCTGGAAAGGCGTTAGGATTCCCTACTTGTGTTCGTATCACAGTAGGTACACCGGAACAAAATGAGGAACTCTTTTCTCTTATAACTCAATTTCTTCAAGAAAATGTTTAAAGAGAGGATGACTTCCTCTCTTTCTTTTTTGCATGATTATTTATTCCTGTTCGCTTCCTAGGCGAACTAACTATTTTTATTTTTTTGAGTTATTTAAAGAGGGGAGAGATGAACACAGTGGATGGTAATGTTTTAGTTATTGGGCTCGGTTTAATAGGCGGCTCTATAGCGGCTTCTATTAAAGCTACATATCCTTCATCCGTTATTTTTGGATTTGATGTAAAAGAAGAACAAGCAAACCTAGCTAAGACGCTTGGGGTAATAGATAAAGTAAGTAATGATTATTTAGTAACGGCAGAAAAAATGGACTTAATTATCGTATCGGTTCCTGTTTTACAAACAAAAGAAGTGTTACAACGTTTAAGTAAAGTTTCTTTTTCTAAAGAGGTAATTATTACAGATGTTGGAAGTACTAAAGAAAAAATTGTACAGTTTTCCAAACAGTTATTTGAAGCATCTAACGTAACTTATATAGGGGGGCATCCTATGGCTGGTTCCCATAAAAGTGGTGTTGTTGCTGCGAAGGCTCACTTGTTTGAAAATGCCTTCTATATTTTAACCCCAGATGATAGTATCGGTGAGGACAAAGTTCAATTGTTAAAACAATGGTTACAAGGTACAAGAGCAAAATTTATTACGTTGCAACCTTCTGAACACGATAAAGTGGTAGGTGCAATTAGTCACTTTCCACATATTATAGCGGCAAGTCTTGTCCACCAAGCTGAAGTGTTAAATGAAGAAAATAATATCGTGTCTAATTTAGCTGCTGGAGGATTCAGAGACATCACACGGATTGCCTCTAGTAATCCAGTAATGTGGAAAGATATACTTATTCAAAATAAAGAGCATTTGTTACAATTATTTAATAACTGGGAAAAAGAAATGACGGATATAAAAGAAAAATTGTTACGTGGGGATGAAGAAGAATTAGTATCATTTTTTGAGAGTGCGAAATCGTTTCGAGATGGTTTGTCAGTGAAACAAAAAGGAGCAATCCCTTCATTCTATGACTTATATGTTGATATTCCTGACCACCCAGGTGTGATATCAGAAATAACCGGTTATTTAGCGAAGGAAAAAATAAGTATTACGAATATCCGTATTATTGAAACACGAACAGACATTTATGGCGCATTGCGAATAAGTTTTCAATCAGAGGAAGATAGGGTTAAAGCACAACGATGCATTCAACAACATACTTCCTATGAAACGTATTTAAATGTATAATATAAAATTTTGGAGGATTAACAATGAAAGAATTGGTGACAAATGTAAAAAATCTACGAGGAGAAATAGACATACCAGGTGATAAGTCTATTTCCCATCGAGCAGTGATGTTTAGTTCTATTGCAACTGGTACGACAACAGTTGAAAACTTTCTAGAAGGAGAAGATTGTTTAAGTACGATACATTGTTTTCGAAAATTGGGTGTTGAAATTGACCAAAAAGGTACAGAGGTTACAGTTCATGGAAAAGGACTTAAAGGACTAGTAGAACCTACTGAAGTGCTGGACGTTGGGAATTCAGGAACTACTGCTAGATTGATGATGGGTCTACTTGCTGGACAGCCTTTCCATTCAGTAGTTGTTGGAGATGAGTCCATTGCAAAGCGGCCAATGAAACGTGTAACAGATCCACTTCGTAAAATGGGAGCAAACATTCACGGAAGAGCTGATGCAAACTATACCCCGATTTCCATTTCTGGTAGTGATATTTCAAACATAGAGTTTCATTCGCCTGTAGCATCTGCACAAGTAAAATCAGCTTTACTTCTCGCTGCGTTGCAAGGTGAAGGAGAAATGGTTATACATGAGCCTGCTAAGTCAAGAGACCATACAGAAAGAATGTTACAAGCATTTGGCTGTGAAATAGAAGAAACAGGCAATACTGTTCGTCTGAAAGGCAATCAGACTTTAACTGGTGGAATACATATTACTGTTCCTGGTGATATATCTTCGGCCGCCTTTTTTATCGTAGCAGCATTAATCGTTCCAAACAGTAAAATAACGTTGAAAAAAGTAGGTTTAAATAAAACGAGAACCGGCATTATTGATGTGGTAGAACAAATGGGTGCGACTGTTTTCTACGAGAATAAAAATGTAGAAGGTCCAGAACCTTATGCTGATTTAATTGTGGAAACGAGTGAGTTACACGGTATTGTAATTGGTGGTGAAATTATGCCGAGACTAATTGATGAAATCCCAATAATAGCTTTATTAGCAACAAGAGCAAAAGGAACGACTGTCATAAAAGATGCTGAGGAATTGAAAGTGAAGGAAACAAATAGAATTCGTACTGTTGTTAGTGAACTAACAAAATTGGGTGCTAATATAACGGAAACAGACGATGGGATGGTTATTGTCGGCAATAATACACCATTGCATGGAGCAGAAGTTAACAGTTATGGAGATCATCGTATCGGCATGATGCTAGCGGTAGCAGCTTTAATAGTAGAAGAAGGAGAGGTGCTGTTACAAAATAGTGAAGCTATCTCAGTGTCTTATCCTAACTTTTTTGACCACCTTTCCAATTTAATTTCTTAATATATATCATATATTAATCCTTCCTAACATAGTTTGTTGATAAGACAAGCTATAATAGGAGGGATATTTAAATGGCCTATATAATGGAGGAAGTGAATGTTTTAAAGCACGATAAAGAAATTAAAACGTACTCCCTCTTAGTAAAACACAATAAAATTTCTTTTATGAAAGAAAATAACCAACCAATAGAAAGTTATTTTACGATGAATCTATCGCAATATATTTTAACACCTGGTCATGTCATGATAGATTATAATATGCAAATGATGAATTTTTCACAATTTAAAACATACATAACGAATAAGCTTATTAACAGAGGTTGTACAACGTTGATATCGGTCTTTACCATTGAGAGTGAAAGAGAATTTCACGACCGATTAAAAGAAGCTAGAGCACGTCTGCTCAATAGTCCTATCGATTATTATTTAGCATTAAAACTACCGCTAGAAAAATTAACTCCCTCTATTGTAAGAAAGTGCAAAAGAAATAAAATTCCGGCTATTTTTATCGAAATAGAAAATGTAGAAGCCTTTAAAACGCACCCTTGGGGATGGATTAAAGATGCTTTATACCAATTTCCACTTGCTTTTTTTCCTATTTACAAAGGACCAAAGATGAAAAGTTTTAATAAAATTTGGTCAGGAGTATTAAAAGAACAAAACATTGTGTTTGTACAAACGTGTCCAAAACAACATGCCCCTTTACCCTTAGATGTGTTGATGAAGATAGGAATTTACCCTTCAAAAGGAGAAATTAGAATTGGAGGGGAGTTAGATTATAATTTATATACGTGTCCAGAAGGGATGATTCTTGAAACTGCAAGCGAACTAGATTATGATAATCAACAACCGGAGATTACATTTCATAGAGGAAAGATATTAAAAGCCGGAAAAGAAGTATATTTTCGTCCTGGATTTGGGAACGAATGTAAAGTAACAGTACCAGGGCATTTTCAACTGCAATGAGAGGGAGAGGGAAAGTTTGTCAAACAATGTAATAGAAAAAGCGATGGAACATATTCTAAGTGGAGATACGGAAACAGGACTATCTCTATTAAAGAAAAATGAGAAGAGCTTTTCCGATGAAGAGAAATATAATATTGCACATTATTATACTCAGCTAGGTTTAATAAACGAAGCGAAAAATATATTCGAAGAGTTGGTAGCTAAATATCCTACGGAAAGTGAATTATTAATATCTCTAGCAGAAGTCTATATTGATGCTGATGAAGATGATGAAGCGGTTGGATTATTAGAAACTGTACCTAGAGATGATGAATCATATCCCCAGACGTTAATGCTTTTGGCAGACTTATACCAAGCACAAGGCTTACTTGAGGTTAGCGAAAGAAAGTTACTAGAGGCAAAAAGTATTTTACAAAATGAGCCAATCATTGATGTCGCTCTTGGTGAAACGTATTTATCAATGGGCGATTATAAAAAGGCTATTCCTTATTTTGTAAATGCAAAAAAATCTGGAGAAATAGTTGATTTTTCTTTTGATGAGAGGTTAGCAGAGTGTTATAGTAGTACAGGCCAATGGGAAGAAGCGATGCCATATTACGACAACGCGTTAAAAAAAGAGTTGAATATTGACGTATTATTTCAGTACGCTTTTACTGCGTTTCAAGCAGGATATTTTAAAACGGCTATCGAAAAGTTTAGAGAGGTAAGAGAGTTAGATTATGAATATGCTTCAGTATATTTATATTTAGCAAAGGCACTTGAACATGAAAATTTATTAGAAGAAAGTTTCCAAGTATCAAAAGATGGTTTAGCAGTAAATGAGTACAATAAGGAATTACAATTATTTAGTGCAAAAATGGCATTAAAGCTGCAAAATTTAGATGAAGCAGAAAAACTATTAAGAGAAGCCATTGCACTTGATCCTGGTTACTTAGAAGCGGCTCTAACGCTAACAAAGCTATTGTTACAGGAAGAACGATTTGATGATGTAGTGGAATGTATCGAGGAATTAGAAAAGTTCGGTGAAACTGACCCTCAATTTGATTGGGATTTAGCATTAGCTAAAGAAGGATTAGAACAATATTCAGATGCATTAAATTACTACCGTCAAGCATATACTTCTTTTAAAGATAATAGTGACTTTCTTCAAGACTATGCCTACTTCTTATTGCAGGAAGGATTGCTACAAGAAGCGAAGCCTCTATTTAAAGTATTACTTCAGGAGGATCCTACAAACATTGAGCTTCAGGACGTATATTCTCGATTAGAGGAATAAAAAAGATATTGCAGAGGAGGGACTTTTATTTGGCTACCCCTGTTTCTGTCAACGAGAAGAAAGAATTCATTCGCTGGTTTTTAGGAAACTATCAGCTAAAGAGACGAGAGTGTGTATGGATTTTAAATTATTTAATGAGTCATGATCAACTGATGAGAAAAGTACATTTTGTTGAGCAGGCGCAATTTTGTCCACGTGGCCTTGTAATGTCTACTCACTGTGTAGACGAAGTGCCGTTTAGATTTTACAAGCAAAATGTTATGACCACTGATGCGGAAAAATCTTTCCACGACATACGATTAAATCGAGACGAAGACATTTATATTCAATTGAATTTCCGGTCTGCATATCATTCCCCACAATATGCAGCAGTCCTCGAGGAAAATCCTTTTATGCCTAAAAATATTCAAGGAAATGAAAAGGATCGTATTTTAGCAGAAAAGTTTTTGGAGGAGTCACTTAATAAGTTCCAACGTGAGAAACTATTAAGTATGATTGATGACGCATTAGATCAACAAGATAAAGAAGCATTTGCGAAATTAACGGAGCAATTAAAACAACTATGAAAGATAAAACCTTGTATAATACAAGGTTTATTTTTTTGCTTGCAACACTGTGTGGTATGTTTTATGTTAAAATGAGAAAATGTCAATAGTTTATGTTAGTTACATAAACTTACATAATAATTTGTATAATAGCCAATCACTGAAAGGAAGATTAAAGATGAAATGGACAACCAAAGACGTTACAGTATATGAACAATCAAAAGAGTATATAGACACAGCTATTATTCCGCTTGTACCTATCAGTTTTAAGGCAGATATGAAGAACTTAGCTTCATTAGGAGAATACATTACAACTTTAACGAATGAGCTTGAGAGGCAGTTTAAAGGACGTGTAATGCTATTGCCAACTTATACATATTTGTTTCATGGAAATGGAAGAATAAAAAAAGAAGTGTTAAATGAATATATTCAACATTTGGAAGCGGAAGGAGTTAAACATATTTTCTTACTAACTTCTGATCAACAATGGAAACAAGAAGAGGAGGAGATAAACGGAAAACTATTATGGCTCCCAGCAATCCCTCTAGAGGATATGGAAGAAAAGTACAAGCAAAAACTAATAACAGATCAAATGAATCAGCTTTTACCAATTTTTATTTCAAAGTGGCATTAATATGAAAAGTCAATAAGAACTTGGTAAAAAATAAAATTGTGCTAAAAAAGTCATAACTAATACATTAATTCTGTAAATGTGATTATTGACCTTGCAACAAGATTGATATATCATGAGAATGTCCTAGTTTTCTATGTGTTATTAACTGCTGTCCGTAATGGACGGACTAAGTTTTTCTATATAAGGGGGGAAAAACAAATGAGTGAGAAAAACCATCGTGTTTCTAGACGTCAATTTTTGAACTACACTCTTACAGGTGTAGGTGGATTCATGGCAGCAGGGATGCTTATGCCAATGGTTCGTTTCGCAATTGATCCAGTATTAAAAGCTGGCGCAGAACAAGACTTAGTTGCAGTTGCAAGTGTAGATGAAATTACAAATGAACCACAACGTTTTGACTTTAAAGTACATCAGGTTGATGCTTGGTACGAATCAGAGGAACCAAGATCTGCTTGGGTATACAAAGATGAGAGCGGAAATATTATCGCATTATCGCCAGTTTGTAAACATTTAGGTTGTACTGTTAACTGGGCTTCCGACCCACAAAATCCAGACAAGTTTTTCTGTCCTTGTCACTACGGCTTGTATTACAAAGATGGTCGTAATGTAGAAGGTACACCACCTATCGCTCCACTTGATGTATACGTACATGAAGTGAAAGACGGAACATTATACTTAGGTGCTGCAAAACCACCACAAAGCTAGAAGGGAGGCGTAATCATTGCTTAATAAGATTTATGATTGGGTCGATGAACGTTTAGATATTACGCCTATGTGGCGTGATATTGCGGACCACGAGGTTCCAGAACACGTTAACCCAGCACATCATTTTTCAGCGTTCGTTTATTGTTTCGGTGGATTAACTTTCTTCGTAACAGTAATTCAAGTTTTATCTGGTATGTTTTTAACTATGTACTACGTTCCAGATATTAAGAATGCTTGGGAATCTGTATACTATTTACAAAATGAAGTTGCATTTGGTCAAATCGTACGCGGTATGCACCACTGGGGTGCTAGTTTAGTTATTGTAATGATGTTCTTACATACATTACGCGTATTCTTCCAAGGGGCATATAAAAAGCCACGTGAACTTAACTGGATGGTAGGAGTATTAATCTTCTTTGTTATGTTAGGTTTAGGTTTCACAGGATATTTATTACCTTGGGATATGAAAGCGCTATTCGCTACAAAGGTAGGTCTACAAATTGCAGAGGCAACACCGTTTATAGGTACTGCCGTAAAAACATTGCTTGCAGGACACCCTGAAATAGTTGGTGCACAAACGTTAACACGTTTCTTTGCTATTCATGTATTCTTCCTACCAGCAGCATTATTCGGTTTAATGGCTGCTCACTTTATTATGATTCGTAAACAAGGTATTTCTGGTCCACTATAAAATTAAGTGAAGATAAAAGGAGGGGAAATGTATGCATAGAGGTAAAGGAATGAAGTTTGTTGGAGATTCTCGTGTTCCTGCAGAAGGAAGAAAGCCGAATATCCCGAAAGATTATTCGGAGTACCCAGGAAAGACAGAAGCTTTCTGGCCTAACTTCCTTCTAAAAGAATGGTTGGTTGGTGCTGTTTTCTTAATTGGTTTCTTATGCTTAACAGTAGCTCATGAACCTCCATTAGAACGTATTGCGGATCCAACAGATACAGCTTACATCCCAGTACCTGACTGGTACTTCTTATTCTTATATGAGTTATTAAAATATCAGTATGCGGCTGGTCCTTATACTGTAATCGGTGCAATGGTAATGCCTGGGATCGCATTTGGTGCATTATTACTTGCTCCATTCTTAGATCGTGGTCCAGAGCGACGCCCACATAAGCGTCCACTAGCTACTGGTTTCATGTTACTAGCTATTGCTTCTACGTTCTTCTTAACGTGGCAATCTGTAGAATCTCATGATTGGGAGGCAGCTGCAGAGCAAGGTGCCATCAGAGAAGAATTAGCAATCGAAATTGATGAAACAGCACAAGGTTACGAAATATTACAAGCACAAACGTGTTTATCTTGTCACGGTAACGACCTACAAGGTGCTCCTCCACTAGGACCATCCCTATTGGATAACCCTGATTATACTGCAGAAGATTACATGAAAATCGCTGTAGAAGGAATCGGTGGTATGCCAGGTGATGTATTTAAAGGTACTGATGAAGAATTAGAAATTCTTGGTCAATATTTAGTGGAAATGAACGAAAAAGTTGCAGAACTAGAATAAAACTGGCTATTATAGCCAGTTTTTTTTTGTCTGTTTCAAGTATTATAATAAACAAATTGGTCCATAATGAAATGTTATTATTCTATAGAAGGCCAATTTTTCTCTTCATGACTGGATTTTTACAATCGGAAAAGTTTACAATTGTAATGTTGTAATAAAATATTAGAATACTCTTTAGGAAAGGAGAACAACTCATTGAAATCTACTTGGATACTGCAATTATTAGCACATAGATCAATCCTATGGTTATTACTAATTGTCAATATTTTCGGCACAATATATGGATACATATGGTATGGAGTTCAATTATCGAGCACACCGCTTCACTTTATTCCGTTTGTCCCTGATAGTCCAACAGCTAGCTTATTTTTTGTAATTGTTTTAATCGGTTTTTTGATAGGTAAAAACTTTAAATTATTTGAGGCGTTAGCACTTATTACGTTAGTAAAGTACGGAGTATGGGCTGTTGTCATGAACCTATTAACGCTCATGGAAAATGGTTATTTATCATGGGACGGTTATTTGCTAATTGCCTCACATGGTGCCATGGCGGTACAAGGCATTCTGTACAGTTCTTACTATCGTTTTCGCATGTCACATTTAGTTATTGCAGCAATATGGACAATACATAACGATATTATAGATTATGTTTTTGAGATGATGCCTTGGTACGGTAGTTTATCTCAATATATGCAGCCAATCGGTTATTTTACGTTTTGGTTAAGTATTTTTTGTATCGGATTAGCATATTATCTTGTCATACGAAAAGATAGCTATAAACTACAACTGAATTAATGTTCTATCCTTGTCCCATTTTACATATGATTTAATAGATTGCATGGGAGGGACAAGGTATGATGGTTCGCTTACTTATTGGAATAATAGCTATCTTTTTATGTTTCCCTATTACACAAGTGACAGCTGCAGATTCCAAACCTTATGAAAAACTAAATGATTTACTAGAAACATCTATTCAGTTATCTCGACAAGAACGTTATGTTGAAGCACACAATTTATTAGAAATATTTATGGATGATTTTTCGAAAATGATGACCACACAAAAAAATGTAAAAATGGATGATGTCCGTGTCATTATGTCGGTACATTCACAAACGAAGGATATTTTAATGAACGGAACAGTACCTCATGAAGAAAAAGTCAGGAATGTAATGATGTTACGTCTGGCCGTCGATGCGATGAGTTCGGAACATCAGCCGCTATGGACAGAAATGGAAGAACCGATTATTACTACCTTCCAGCAGTTAAAGCATTCAGTTGAGTCGAAAGATGAGAACATATTCGGTCAGCATTACTATCGGTTAATTAAAACTTATAATCTAATCCTTCCTAGCCTTAGAATGGATGTAAAACCTGAGTATATTGCAAAGGTTGATGCTCACTTACAATATTTAGACCAAAACAAGCGTACAATAATTCAAGATCCATCTAAAATGGATCAACTTAATGCAATGGAAACAGATTTTAGAGCATTATTTGAACAGTTAAAGGAAGATGAAACAGATCCGAGTTTATTATGGGTAATGATCAGTACAGGGAGCATTATTTTACTTACATTGTCCTATGTTGCTTGGCGGAGGTATGAGGCAGAAAATCGTAAGCGAAAGCGTAAAAAGCAAAAAGATTGACAACAATAATGAATAATAAATAAAATAAAATTATCATTATGTTGTTAATTTATTTTCTAGGAGGAACAATACGGAATGGCGATGTTCATAATATATTTTGCTGCTTTGCTTATTTTACCATTATGGGCACAATCAAAAGTAAAAAGTGCATATAAAAAATATTCTAAAATTGCAAACACATCAGGTATGACAGGTGCACAAGTTGCAAGAAAAATATTAAATGATAACGGCATGTATGATGTACGAGTAGAAGAAACAAGAGGAATTTTAACAGATCACTATGATCCGCGTTCTAAAGTTGTTCGTCTCTCATCAGAAAACTATCATGGACATTCAGTTGCTGGTGCAGCCATTGCAGCCCATGAGGTGGGGCATGCAATCCAAGATAATCAAGACTATGCTTTTTTAAGATTTCGGCACGCGTTAGTTCCAGTTGCGAATCTTGGATCTAATTTTTCTTACTTTTTAATTTTGGCTGGTATTTTTATGTATTCAAATAACTTACTTCTTCTTGGTATTTTATTCATGGCTGCTGCCGTTTTATTTCAAGTAGTAACGTTACCAGTAGAGTTTAATGCATCGAATAGAGCAATGGATCAACTAGTTGCTACTGGGATTATTACAAATAGTGAAGAGCGTGAAACGAAAAAGGTATTAAATGCTGCTGCATTAACATATGTAGCTGCAGCTGCTGTAGCAGTACTGGAGTTACTCCGCTTCGTATTAATTTATTTAAACAATAGAGAATAACATTTAACGCAAGGACATAGTCCTTGCGTTAAATGTTAGCGAAGATACGTTCAATTTGGAAGTTATTCTATAATGGTCATGAAATAACCGAATGGTAAGTGGACATATTAATTAAAGCGGTAGTAGGAAGAATAAAACGTTTTAAATGGAAAACGCAACGATTTTTTCGCTGCGTTTTTCTCTATTACGTTATTTATTATCGTTCTAACGGGTTTTTGTTCTCATCTAAAGTAAAACCTTCCCCTAGTACATCATGAACATCACTTACGGCTACAAAGGCGTGTGGGTCAGTTGATGTAATAATATTTTTAAGTTTTACTATTTCATTTTTGCCTACTACACAATATAAAATATCTCGGTCTTGTTTAGTATAAGAGCCTTGACCACGCAAAATGGTTACGCCACGATCCATTTCTTTTAATATATTGGATGCTATTAATTCATTTTTATCGGATATGATTGTAGCCCCTTTTGCTGCATATGCTCCTTCTTGCATAAAATCAATCACTCGGGCCGCTACAAAAACTGCAACTAGAGTGTACATCCCTTCACGGTAGGAGAGATACGCAATAATGGAAACGGCAATAACGATGGCGTCGAAAAGAAACATCGTCTTTCCCATACTCCAGCCAATATATTTGTGGGCAAGTCTTGCAATAATGTCAACACCACCAGTAGTTCCACCAAAACGGAATATTATTCCGAGTCCAACACCAATTGTAACCCCAGCCAAAAGAGCAGCTAACGTTAAATCATCCAATAAAGGTGGAAACATAATGTTAGGCGTTCGTTGGAAAATCCATAAAAATACAGACAAACTAACAGTTCCTAAAATGGTATAAATAAAAGTGTTTTTACCTAAAAGTTTCCAACCGATAAAAAAGATAGGGATGTTTAAAATTAGGTTAGTATAGGATGGGTCTAAGTTAAAAACAAAATATAAAAGTAATGTTATCCCAGTAAAACCGCCTTCTGCTAAATTATTTTGCATATTAAAATTTACTAATCCATAGGCAAAAATTGCAGAACCTAAAAGAATATAAAGTATATTGACAAGTCGTAACCCTTTCATCTTTTATTCCTCCACCGAATCATATTTCAACCGTTTCATTATAAAGTATCTTTAACATAGAAGTAAACCGAATATTATATTTGTCAAATGAGCTACTTTTAGCTAACATGAAAGAGAGGTGAATGATAGTGGAAGAGCGTAAAACGTTGGAACAAATTCAACAAGAAGTGGATAACTACATTTCTCAATTTAAAGAAGGATATTTTAGTCCTTTAGCGATGTTAGCGCGTTTAACAGAAGAGTTAGGAGAGCTAGCTAGAGAAGTGAACCATTATTATGGAGAAAAACCTAAAAAAAATACAGAAACAGAAAAAACAATTGAAGAAGAACTAGGCGATTTATTATTTGTGCTTATATGTTTTGCAAATTCTCAAGGAATAGACCTACAAGAGGCACATGACCGAGTAATGCATAAATTTAACACTCGTGATAAAGATCGATGGACAAAGATTGATGAAGGGATAGAATGATGTGGAAAAAATAAAAATAATTTTAGCCGGCCCTCGTGGTAGAATGGGAAAAGAGGCAGCATTTTTAATACATAATACGGAACACTTTGAACTTGTCGGGTGTATCGACCGAATAAATGATGGTAAAGCATTAGCGGAAGTAGAAGGATTTCCTAACTCTTTAAAGGGTAAAATTTATACTGACGCAGAATACTGCTTTCAAAATGTTGAAGCGGATGTTTTAATCGATTTAACAACTCCTGAAATTGGAAAAAAACATACAGAACTTGCCCTTCAATACGGAGTTCGTCCTGTTGTTGGCACAACAGGGTTTACAGAAGAGGAGTTAGAACATATAGGGAAACTAGCAAAAGAGAAACAGTTAGGTGTAATTATTGCTCCAAACTTTGCAGTAGGGGCAATCTTAATGATGAAATTTGCTCAAATGGCTGCTAAACATTTTGCAGATGTAGAAATTATCGAATTACATCATGATCGAAAATTAGATGCTCCTTCTGGGACAGGAATTAAAACAGCAGAAATGATTTCCCAAACTCGTACATCAAAACAACAAGGTCATCCAGAAGAAGAAGAACAAATGCAGGGAGCAAGAGGGGCAACGACGAAAGATGGTATACATATTCATAGCGTGCGTTTGCCAGGACTAGTAGCCCACCAAGAGGTTATATTTGGAGGAGAAGGGCAATCTTTAACGATACGTCATGATTCTTATAACAGAGCATCGTTTATGTCTGGAGTTAAATTAAGTGTAGAAACAGTAATGAAATTAGATATGCTTGTATATGGATTAGAAAATATTATCGAATAATGGGGGACTAACGATGAAAATTGCATTAATTGCACACGATAAAAAGAAAACAGATATGATTCATTTTGCTACAGCATACAGCACTGTTTTAAAAGAACATGAACTTTTTGCAACTGGTACTACGGGGATGAAAATATCGGAAGCAACAGGACTAAATGTATATAGATTTCAATCAGGCCCACTAGGAGGAGACCAAGAAATTGGGGCAATGATTGCGCAGAATAATATGGATTTAGTTATATTTTTTAGAGATCCATTAACAGCTCAACCACACGAACCAGACGTAACAGCTCTTTTAAGGTTATGTGATGTATATGCGATTCCGTTAGCAACAAATATGGGCACCGCTGAAATTTTAATTAAAGGATTAGAACGTGGAGATTTTGTGTGGCGTAACGTTATTCATGATCGACAGAAGGAAGAGAATTAATAATGAATCTTGATTTTTTAATTTTTGGTGCACACCCTGACGACGTTGAGATCGGAATGGGTGGCACAATTGCAAAATATGTGTCAGAAGGTTTTAAAATAGGTATTTGCAATATAACGAATGCGGAATTGTCTTCTAACGGAACTGTGTCGCTTAGACAAGAAGAAGCTACTAAGGCAGAAAAGGTTCTTGGTATTGCCGTGAGGGAACAGTTGGATATTCCAGACCGTGGTATTTATATACAAGAAGACAATGTGAAGGAAGTAGTTGCAATAATCCGAAAGTGGAAACCGAAAGTAATCTTTTTTCCGTACCATATAGATAGACATCCTGACCATGGTAATTGTGCTGCGCTTGTACGGGAGGCAATCTTTTCTGCCAAAATAAAAAAATTTAATGATAAAAATAGTCTCCCGGCACATCAAGTAGAAAAACAATACTCCTATATGATTAATGGTTTTCACAAACCTAATTTTTTCGTAGATATAACAGATTTCATACATAAAAAACAAGAAGCACTAAGTTGTTATCGAAGTCAATTCGAAAAAGAGGAAGGCGGAGAAGATACACCTTTAACTTCGAACTATATTAGTTCAGTAATTAGCAGAGAAAAAGTGTTTGGTAAAGAAATTGGAGTTGGTTATGCAGAAGGATTTTTTGCAGAGAGCCCACTTGTATTGCATCACGATTTAGTGGGAGGAGCTCGAAAATGACTCGTAAATTGAAAATAGGTATAACATGCTATCCGACTGTTGGAGGTTCGGGTGTTATTGCAACAGAACTTGGCAAATTACTCGCGGAAAGAGGACATGAAATTCATTTTATTTCCTCAAGTATGCCGTTTCGATTAAACAAAGTTTATAGCAATATTTATTATCATGAAGTTCAAGTAAATCAATATTCTGTTTTTCAATATCCACCTTATGATATCGCCTTAGCTAGCAAGATGGAGGAAATCGCTAGGAGAGAAAAATTAGATATACTTCATGTTCATTATGCTATTCCACATGCTATTTCGGCATATTTAGCGAAAAAGATGACAGGGGACAAGCTTAAAATAGTGACAACATTACACGGAACAGATATTACTGTTTTAGGTTACGACCCTTCGCTTACTAATATGATACGATTCGGCATTGAAGGTTCAGATATTGTGACAGCTGTATCCAAATCATTAGTAGAACAAACGTATGAATTGGTTAAACCTAATAAAGAAATTCAAACGGTTTATAATTTCGTAGACGAACGAGTATATTACAAACGAAATTTAGATGAATTAAAACAGCAGTATGGTATATTACCCGAAGAGAAAGTCGTTATACATGTATCTAATTTCCGAAAAGTAAAAAGAGTAACAGATGTTATTAAAAGTTTTGAATTAATACATAAGGAAATACCTTCAAAATTATTATTAGTAGGCGACGGACCAGAAATATCTGTCGTTTGTGATTTAGTAAGAGAAAAGAATCTAGAAGGTCAAGTGTTATTGTTAGGAAAACAGGAAAATGTAGCGGAACTATACTCTATTAGTGACCTCATGCTTCTGCTATCAGAGAAAGAAAGTTTTGGGCTTGTGTTGCTAGAAGCTATGGCATGTGGTGTACCAACTGTCGGAACAAAAATCGGTGGAATACCTGAAGTTATTGATAATGGCGTAACGGGCTACATTTGTGAACTAGGTGATATTAATGACATTGCTAATAAAGCAATTACTATACTAACGGATCCTGATACATATCAACAATATTCACTTCAAGCTTTGAAAAGAGTTAAGGAAAACTTCAGTTCACAAATTATTCTTGAACAATACGAACAGCTTTACTATGCATTAATGAGCGAATGATTATACTCGTAGTTACAGGGAGATTGTTATGAACGCAGCATTTATGAGAGCAATACCAGTGCTAAAAGTGTTAAAACAGGAAGGCCATGAGGCGTATTTCGTTGGTGGATCGGTACGTGATTCCCTACTAAAAAGGGAAGTTGGAGATGTAGATATAGCTACTTCTGCAACTCCAGAGCAAATTATTAATATGTTCCCTAAAACAGTGGACATTGGAAAAGAGCACGGAACAATAATTGTTGTAACGGAAGAGGAATCTTACGAAGTGACGACGTTTCGCTCTGAAAGTACATATTCTGATAATAGAAGACCTGATAGTGTAACATTTATAAAAAGTTTGAAGGAAGATTTAAGAAGGCGCGATTTTACTATTAATGCAATGGCAATGACAGAAACAGGAAGTATTATTGACTACTTTCAAGGAAAGGAACACCTTAAGCAGAAAAAGATTCATACTGTTGGCAATGCCGATGAGCGCTTCTCAGAAGATGCACTAAGGATGTTAAGAGCTGCTCGTTTTAGTAGTCAACTAAAATTTACCATTTCACTTAAAACTGTCGAAGCGATGAAAGCAAACGCTAAGCGATTAGCGGCTATTTCTGTCGAACGAAAGACTGTTGAGTTTGAAAAGTTATTAAAAGGCGTAAACATTGTGTACGCATTAAATATTTTATATGAGACTAATCTGCTTTCCTATTTGCCACGGGTGAGTGGAAAAGTAATGCAACTAACACAAATCGGTGAAAAGTTAGAACAAACTAGTTTAAATGAACGCTCAGAACTTTGGACAGCAGTTGTTAAAAGTTGTGGAATTGAAAACATAGAGCTGTTTTTACAGGAATGGAAATTGCCTAAAAAGGTAATTCATTCGGTAATGAAAAATGTACGTATTTGGAATATATTAAACAATTCCTCTTGGGATACATTTAAAGTGTATGAAGCAGGCATTACGACTGCCCTAGAAGTTGAGAGAATTCGATCTGTTATAGAGGGTACGCAGCCTCAATATGAGATAGTAAAAAGCCTATATGAACAATTACCAATTCGTTCAAAACAAGATTTAGCAATAAATGGAACTGACTTAATACATATGTATGGGAAGAAGCCAGGTAAATGGGTCTCAGACATATTAAATAAACTTGAAGAAAAAGTGTTAGAAGGAACGATTATAAACACCCCTTCTACAATAAAGGAGTGGGTTCTTCAATGCAAAATGAAACAAGAAAAAAATTATTAATGATTTTTACAGAAGCAAACGGTGATTGGGTATCTGGTCAAAATATAAGTGAAAAACTAGGTTGTTCCAGAACCGCCGTTTGGAAGCATATTGAAGATTTAAGGCAAGAAGGATATGAACTAGAAGCGGTTCGAAGGAAAGGATACCGAATAACCAAAGTCCCTGATAAAATTAGTGGGAATGAGATTGGACTTGGTCTCCAAACGGAAAGATTAGGGCGCTTCATTCATTTTGAAGAGTCTGTTGACTCTACCCAAAAGATTGCACATAAATTAGCATACGATGGAATGAAGGAAGGAACGATCGTAGTCGCGGAAGAACAAATCTCAGGAAGAGGTCGTTTAGATCGAAAATGGCATTCACCTAAATATACTGGTATTTGGATGAGTGTACTCCTACGACCGAATTTACCACCTCCTAAAGCACCACAGCTCACTTTAATAGCAGCTGTAGCAATTGTTCAAGCAATTGAAGAAGTTACAAGGTTACAACCTAATATTAAATGGCCGAATGATATATTACTGAATGGAAAAAAAATTGTTGGCATTTTAACGGAAATGCAAGCAGAAGCAGACAAAATTAATTCAGTCATTATAGGAATTGGCATAAATGTAAACCAACAGTTAGAGCATTTCCCAGAAGAACTACAGACAATCGCCTCTTCCTTATTAATTGAAAGTGGTAAAACTTATACTAGAGCAAAATTAATTCAAGTTATTTTAGCTAAGCTTGAGAAATTATATGATCAATATTTACAACACGGCTTTTTGCCAATAAAGCTATTGTGGGAATCGTATGCGCTGAGCATTGGTAAACAAATTGTTGCTAGAACGATTACCGGTTCCATAAAAGGAGTAGCTAAAGGCATTACGGACGATGGTGTGCTAATGCTGGAGGATAAAGATGGTAAGACACATTATATCCATTCAGCAGATATTGAAATGGAGAAAAAATAATAGATTCTTTTATCTTAATTCTTTATAATGTACTTGAATGGGCGGTATCTCAAAAGAACTGCACCGATTTTAGTAAAAAAACTTATGAATGAAAGTCTGCCTTGATCTTTTAGGACGGGGACAGAGGGATATAGTCACTTCACTCCTTCTTTCTCAATTTTCGAAAGAAGGTTTTTTATTTTTTCTAACCTCTTCCTACTAAAAAGGCGACATAATACAGGAGGAGATTAACGATATGAAAACTTCTACCGATTTTTTAAAAATGAAAAAGAATAGCGAAAAAATTGTAATGCTTACTGCTTATGATTACCCTTCGGCTAAAATTGCGGAACAAGCTGGAGTAGATGTCATATTAGTTGGAGACTCGTTAGGAATGGTTGTGTTAGGGTATGACACGACTGTGCCTGTAACGATTGAAGATATGATTCATCATACAAAGGCAGTAAAAAGAGGCGCACCATCCACTTATATCGTAACCGATATGCCATTTATGACATATCACCTTTCTATGGAAGATACGTTAAGAAATGCTAGGGAAATCATTCAACAATCTGGTGCACATGCATTGAAGCTTGAAGGAGCAGGTAATGTTATAGAAAAAATGGATGCACTTAACAAAGCTGGGATTCCTGTTGTTGCACATTTAGGATTAACACCACAAACTGTTGGCGTTTTAGGTGGCTATAAAGTGCAAGGTAAAGATATAAAGAGTGCGAAAAAGCTTATAGAAGATGCGAAAAAATGTGAAGAAGCTGGGGCGATAGCTCTTGTTTTAGAATGTATACCAATGCAGCTTGCAAAAGAAGTTTCAGAGTCTATATCAATTCCTACAATCGGTATTGGTGCAGGGATAGATACAGATGGGCAAGTGCTAGTGTTTCATGATGTTGTTACGTACGGTGTTGATCGTGTCCCAAAGTTTGTTAAGCAATATGCAAATATGCAAGAGCAAGCGTTAAAAGGAATAGAATCATACGTTTCAGAAACGAAAAATAATATTTTCCCTACGAGAGAGCATTCATTTACGATGAAAGAAGAAACAGTTCAAGCTTTATATGGAGGGAAAAAGCAATGAAGCGTATTTCAACAGTTTCCGAGATGCAAGAGATTAGTATAAATAATAAAAAGTCAGGTAAACGAATCGGGTTTGTTCCAACTATGGGCTTTTTACACGAGGGACATCTGCAATTAGTAAAGAAAGCTAGAGAGCATAATGATATTGTCGTTTTAAGTATTTTTGTCAATCCACTACAATTTGGTCCTAATGAAGATTTTGAAGCCTATCCTCGTGATATTGAAAGGGATGAAATGCTTGCTAAAGAAGCAGGTGTCGACTATTTATTTTATCCTTCAGTGGAAGAAATGTATAAAGAAAAAAGAACATCGGTGATTCAAGTGGTGGAAAGATCGAATGTACTATGTGGTGTAAATAGAGTAGGGCATTTTGACGGTGTTGCAACGGTCGTAATTAAATTGTTTAATATTGTTTTACCGGATAAAGCCTATTTTGGTATGAAGGATGCTCAGCAAGTAGCAGTTTTAGAAGGAGTTATAGAAGATTATAATATTCCAGTTGCAATTGAAAGAGTACCAACTGTTCGAGAGGAAGATGGTTTAGCCAAAAGTTCTCGAAATGTTTATTTAACAAATGAAGAAAGAGCTGAAGCGCCAGTTTTATATCAAGCGTTACATCTTGGAAAACAATTACTACTTGAAGGTAAAACAACCAACTTTGTTAAAAATAGTATAAAAGAAATGATTGAAAAAGAGACAACAGGTCATATAGAATATATAGAGGTTTTAACTTATCCTGATTTAAAAAGTAAAAGTAGAAATGATAAGGAACTTATTATAGCGTTAGCAGTTAAATTTTCAAAAGCTAGACTGATTGATAATATAGTCTTTACATTTTAATATTTTATGCAGCAGGAGGCCAAAAACATGTTTCGGACATTAATGAATGCGAAAATACATCGTGCAAGAGTAACGGAGTCTAACTTGAACTATGTTGGTAGCATTACGATAGATGAAGATATATTAGACGCTGTAGGGATGGTTGCAAACGAAAAAGTTCATATTGTAAACAACAATAATGGCGCTCGTTTTGAAACGTATATTATCCCTGGAAAGCGTGGGGGGAAGGAATTCTGCCTAAATGGAGCAGCAGCGCGCTTAGTGCAACCAGGTGATGTCATAATCGTCATTTCCTATTGCATGTTACCAGAAGAGAAAATTCATTCGCACAAACCAAAAGTCGCTGTTATGAATGAAGAAAATGAAATAGTAGAAATGTTAGGAACCGAACCAGCAGCAACAATTAAATAAAAAATTATAAGAAGATGAGATTATTCGCTCATCTTCTTTTTTGATCGTTAAGTAACAAAACGTGTAAATATTGTGGATAACTACTAACTTTACTTACGTTACGTCTAGCTCCGGCAGCTAGCTCCGGCTCAAACTTCACTTTTCCTCCGTACGATAAGTCAACATCAGCTTAACGAAGGTTCGCTGTGTTTCCTTTATCTCCCTCGGAAAAGCTCCAGTTTGTTTGGACCTGAACGAGCCGCCTCCGCTTTTCTAACTACTGGAACTAGATTTTGTATGTTACAATACTTTATATAAGTTGTATCTATTATTGGAGGAAGATTTCATTGAAACGAAAAGAGTTTGCGGTTATAGGTTTAGGGAGATTTGGAGGCAGTATTTGTAAAGCGTTAAGCGAAGAAGGAGTAGAAGTACTCGCGATTGATATAGATGAGGATAGAGTAAATGCTTACGCGAATATTGCTTCACATGCTGTTGTTGGAGATACAACGGATGAAGCGGTATTGAAAAGCTTAGGTATTCGTAACTTCGATCATGTAATAGTAGCGATAGGAGATAGTATTCAAGCGAGTATCCTTACAACACTTATTTTAAAAGAATTAGGCGTGCCTCATATTACGGTTAAAGCAACCAATGACTATCACGAAAGAGTGTTAAATAAAATAGGGGCTGACCAAATCGTCCATCCAGAACGAGATATGGGAAAACGCATAGCTCATAATATTATATCTAATAACGTATTGGATTACTTAGAGTTATCTGACGAGCATAGCATTGTAGAAATTGTTGCTAGTAGAAGATTAGACGGTCATTCCATAATTGACTTAGACATACGCGCAAAATATGGAATAAATATCGTTGCTATTAAGCGTGGGAAAGATATCATTGTTTCCCCGCAAGCAACAGAAATTATCCGTCATGGTGATATACTAATTGTCATCGGTGCAGATACAGATATAAATCGTTTCGAGAAAAAGCTAGTTGAAGAATAAAAATATTCAATTGCTGGACCTAAACAGAAATAAATTAAAAATGCAAATAGACAAATAGTTCAAAATGAAACAGGTACCACTATAGCGGTACCTGTTTCATTTTAATTATTGTGCTTAATAAATTTGTGAATTTATTATCCTTCGAAAAGACACTTGATGTTATTAGCAAAGGCCTCCCATTGTTAAATGAAACCTCCACTGGAAGAGCTTGTCTTATACTTGTCAGGAAGGACTCTTCATCTACGCTTTTATATTTATACTTCCATTATAATTGGAAGTATCATTGGGCGACGTTTTGTTTTTTCATATAAAAATGGTGATAACGTGTCCGTTATTTCATTTTTAATTTCAGACCATTGAGTAGTGCGACGTTCCATAATTTTATTAAGATGTTTATGAATTAAACTTTGAGCATCATTAATTAAATCACCAGACTCTCTCATATAAACGAATCCTCGTGATATGATGTCTGGACCAGCAGAAATTTTAAACTCTTTCATATTTATACTTACCACTACTACGACTAAGCCTTCTTCCGACAGGATACGTCTATCTCTTAACACGATGTTACCAATATCACCTATACCACTACCATCGATAAAGACATTTCCGGAAGGTATTTTGCCAGCAACTGCTGCTTCGTCCTCGCTTAATGCTAATACTTCACCATTATCCATTATGAAGCAATTATCAGGATCGACACCACAGTCAATTGCGTGCTTTGCATGCATTTTTTGCATACGGTATTCACCGTGTATTGGCATGAAAAACTTCGGTTTCATTAAACGCAGCATTAATTTCTGTTCCTCTTGACCACCATGACCTGATGTATGTATATCACTTAAAGCTCCATGAATAACATCAGCACCAGCACGGAATAACATATTAATTGTTCGATTAACGCTTAATGTGTTACCTGGAATCGGTGATGAAGAAAATACAACAGTATCTCCAGGTATAATTTGAATTTGACGATGTGTTCCATTGGCAATTCGAGAAAGGGCTGCCATTGGTTCACCTTGGCTACCTGTACAAAGAATAGTAACTTTATTTGCAGGTAATCGGTTTATTTGGTTTGATTCAATAAAAGTATCTTTAGGGGCTCTTATATAACCTAAATCTAAACCAATATTAATGGCTGCTTCCATACTTCTTCCGAATACAGCAATCTTTCTGCCATTCGCGACAGCGGCTTCTGTAACTTGTTGTAGACGATGGATGTTAGATGCAAACGTTGCAAAAATAACTCTTCCAGATACTTTACGGAAAATATCGTGAATACTATCTCCAACTTTACGTTCCGACATTGTAAAGTCTGGCACTTCACTATTTGTACTGTCTGATAAAAGACAAAGTACTCCGTCCTTACCGATTTCAGCCATTTTTGTTAAATTTGCAGGTTCCCCAACAGGTGTAAAGTCAAATTTAAAGTCACCAGTGTGCACGATATTTCCAGGTGGTGTTTTTACAACAATACCGTATGAATCAGGAATGCTATGTGTTGTACGGAAGAACGTTACAGATGTTTTTCTAAATTTAATAATATCGTCTTCTTGTACTTCAATTAATTTGGCAGTTCTTAGTAACCCATGTTCCTCTAATTTGTTCCGAATTAGACCTAGAGCAAGTTTACCACCGTATACCGGGACATTAATTGCTCTTAATAAGTAGGGAATACCACCAATATGGTCTTCGTGACCATGAGTGACGAATAATCCTTTAATTTTTTCTTCGTTTTTTACTAAATAAGTGTAATCAGGAATAACATAATCGATCCCAAGTAATTCATCTTCGGGGAATTTTATTCCAGCGTCAATCAAGATAATTTCATCTTGAAATTGAACTGCGTAGGTGTTTTTTCCAATCTCACCTAAACCACCTAACGCAAACACTGCTGCTTGATTGTTTTTGACAAACTTCATTATCCTATCTCCAATACTTTAAAGTGTTCTGATTGTTGTTCGTAAGCTAAGTATTCACCTTCAACAGGAATTACAATTTCAATGTTGTAGGGCTTATCTTTCAATGCAATACGAACATCTTTTTCGGCTTCTCCTTCTACAAACACCGTTTTTGTTTTTTCTCTTACTGGTGCTTCAGTAAGTTGTTCTTGATAATAAACTTTAAAAATCATAAATAATCTCTCCTTGGTTTTATTTCTATATATATTAACTACTTTTAAACGCTTTATTTATACGAAACGAACTGATAAATGCACAAATGCAAACATATGTAGCATATCAAAGGGTATGTATAACTAATTTGAGAGTACAACAAAAATAACTTCATTATTCTCTATTCTATTAAAAGTAATTTAACTAATAAATTATTGATGTGTTCGACCTTGAATATAATCTGCGGAGGAGGGTAGAAATGTTCCTCTTCCGTACAGAGATAGTAGTTATAAACGGACGGTAGTCTAGATTTTTATTTTACCATAATCCCAGTAACCGAACAAATTGGTACAATTACCATAGTTATCCTTTATTATATATAATTTCTATTCATTTTGCATGTTTTACATGAAAACATATAATATGTATTATTTTTTATATAAAAAAATTATAGGCTGTCCTAAGTATATATTAAATAGTATTTTCGCCGTTTTGGACAGCCTATGTAAATAAATTAAGCGATTGTTCTTCGTTTTAATAAATCGTTCCATCGACGAAGTAACTCTTTTTTTAATTTTTTAAGCATAAAAGTACCTCCTACCTATAGTGTGTTTTTAAGGTATTTGGTTTTATTATGTGTTATTTTCAGAAATACTCTCTTTAAAAAATAAGGAAAAAGATTTCTTCGTTTTTTACGGTTTACGAATAAAAAAGACTATTTACCAATTAGTAAATAGTCTTTCATCTTACATGCATCATTACTTTAGTATTACTATCATTTTATCTTTCAATCGGTGTAGCGTCTTCAGGAGGAGTTGATGGATTTTGTTTATTAATATGGTCATAAAACATTATTCCGTTTAAATGGTCTATTTCATGTTGGAAAACTACCGCAACAAGACCTTTTAATCTTAATTTTAATTCTTCACCCGTAATGGACGTTGCTTTCACAGTTATTCTTGCATATCTCGGTACAAAGCCTTCTATATTTTCGTCCACTGATAAGCATCCTTCACCAGTCGTTAAATAGCTTTTTTCGACAGAATGACTAATTATTTTTGGGTTAACTAGGGAATAGCTATGAAGTGTTCCTTTTTCATCATGAACATGAATTGCTATCATTCTTTTTGAAATGTTTATTTGTGGTGCAGCTAATCCAATTCCTGGACGCAATTTGTATTTAGCTGAAACTTCAGGATCTTGGGAATTTTGAACATATTCCATCATCTTTTCTAAAGTTTCTTTATCTTCATTACTTAATGGTAATTTTACTTCACTCGCTACTTTTCTTAATGTTGGATGTCCATCTTTAATAATGTCATCTGTTGTTAACATTTATGTCACTCCATTCAATGTGTCTATAAAATCATTTTAACAATTATTTTTACTGACTGTACATAAATTTGTAATTTTTTTGGACGAGCACCATACGTTAATTATAAGTACAATTTTATTACACTTACTAATTATTATAACAAATGTGTGAAAAAGCTATTGTCAAACATTGTAGCAAAATTTATAGTTAAGATGTTACTAAGTTAGGGGGATATAATTGTGTGGCAATGGAAAAAAGTATTACTATCGATCGGATTGGCAACTACATTAATATTGACAGGTTGCACAGAGAAAGAAAAAGCAGAACAAAAAATCTTTGATACGTTGGAACATGTAGTAGAATTAGAAACTAACTTTGAAGAGCAACAAGAGCCACTACTTCAACTAGAACAAAAAGAAAAAGAACTTTATGACGAAATCATCTCCCTTGGGATGAAAGAATTCGAGCAGATTATCGTTCTTGCTAAAGAGGCTACATCAGTAGTGGAAGAACGTAGAGAACATATGGAGAGAGAAAAGGCGAGCATCGATGAGGCTAGAGAACATTTTGAAGAAGTTTCTACTCATATGGAAGAATTAGAAGATGAACAATTAAAGCAAGAAGCGCAAGAACTCTATCAATTAATGGAGAAAAGATATGGAGCCTACGATGAACTGTATACGTATTACATGGAGGCAATAGAACTTGACATAGAATTATATGAGTTATTCCAACTAGAAGATTTAACGATGGAGCAATTAAAAAATCAAATAGATAAGATTAACGACACGTATACAAAAATTAAAGAAGCAAATGAGAAGTTTAATGAAAATACAGAACAATATAATGAAGATAAATATAAGTTTTATCAAAATGCTGGCTTAAATGTGGAATATAACAATTAAAGTGTGAGGAAAAGGGTATTATCTAAAGATAATACTCTTTTTTGTATTATCTTTTAAATGTATGAAAAAGTGAAGGCTTTACATAGTTTAAAGTTATTATAAAATAGTATTTTATATAATCTGTTCCAATATTGTAGTACAGTTTATGTTTTTGTATTAATACAGAGTTTTCAATGGGTTTCTATTTTTAATTAAAAAACAAAGTAATTGACTGAATGGAGCGATTTATTGTACACTCATTATTGTACTATTATTAATGTAGTTAACTATTGATACAGGTTAATTATAGTGGTATTGTAAATAAGTACGTACACTATAAATTTTTAAAGCAAAAAGTTGCTGCAATGATTGACAATAAAAATTGTCTTTTTCAATTTGTTTTTGGGCAACCTATTTTTGTATGTTTCAAAACAAATGGTATCAATGAATTTTCTTAATAGAAAGGAAGAGGTGACGAACATGGCAGCAAAAACGAAAAATGCCAAATTCGATCCACAACAACAATTTAAAAAAGTGGAAGAGATTTTTCAAACGTTCCAAATTTTAAATGAAGAAGGAAAAGTGGTTAATGAAGCTGCAATGCCAGAACTAACTGATGAGCAGCTTAAAGAACTAATGCGTCGTATGGTTTATACTCGCGTATTAGACCAACGTTCTATTAGTTTAAATAGACAAGGGCGTTTAGGATTCTACGCTCCAACAGCTGGTCAAGAAGCTTCACAATTAGCTTCACAATTCGCGCTTGAAAGTGAAGACTTTATCCTTCCTGGATACCGCGATGTACCGCAAATGATTTGGCATGGCCTTCCGCTGTACCAAGCATTCTTATTCTCACGTGGACATTTCCACGGAAACCAAATGCCAGAAGGAGTTAATTTATTACCACCACAAATCATTATTGGTGCACAAATTATTCAAACTGCTGGTGTTGCATTAGGATTAAAGAAAAAAGGTAAACAAGCAGTTGCGATTACATACACAGGAGACGGTGGAGCTTCTCAAGGTGATTTCTACGAAGGAATTAACTTTGCAGGTGCGTATAAAGCACCAGCTATCTTTGTTGTTCAAAACAACCGTTTCGCAATTTCTACTCCTGTTGAAAAACAATCGGCTGCAACTACAATTGCACAAAAAGCTGTTGCTGCTGGTATTCCTGGAATCCAAGTAGATGGAATGGATCCGCTTGCTGTGTACGCTGCAGTTCGTGAAGCTCGTGAAAGAGCAATAAATGGCGAAGGTCCAACATTAATTGAAACGTTAACTTACCGTTATGGTCCTCATACAATGGCTGGTGATGATCCAACACGTTATCGTACTTCTGAATTAGATAACGAATGGGAAAAGAAAGATCCGATTGTACGCTTCCGTAAATTCTTAGAAGAAAAAGGAATATGGAACGAATCAATCGAAAATGAAGTTATTGAACAAGCAAAAGAAGATATTAAAAATGCTATTAAAAAAGCAGATGATCAACCAAAACAAAAAGTTACGGACTTAATCTCCTTCATGCATGAAGAACTTCCGTATAACTTAAAAGAGCAAAACGAAATTTATAAAGCGAAGGAGTCGAAGTAAGCTATGGCGCAAATGACATTGATTCAAGCAATCACTGATGCGTTACGCACAGAACTAAAAAACGACGAGAATGTTTTACTATTCGGTGAAGACGTAGGACAAAACGGAGGAGTATTCCGTGCTACTGAAGGTCTACAAGCTGAATTTGGTGAAGATCGCGTTTTTGACACACCTCTTGCGGAATCAGGAATTGGTGGTTTAGCGGTCGGCCTTGGCGTTACTGGCTTCCGTCCAGTAATGGAAATTCAATTCTTTGGATTTGTATACGAAGTAATGGATTCTTTAAGTGGCCAAATGGCGCGTATGCGTTACCGTACAGGTGGCCGTTGGAATTCTCCAGTTACTATTCGTTCACCTTTTGGTGGAGGAGTTCATACTCCAGAACTACATGCGGATAGCTTAGAAGGATTAGTAGCACAACAACCTGGTTTAAAAGTAGTAATTCCTTCAACACCGTATGATGCGAAAGGTTTATTAATTTCTGCTATTCGTGATAATGACCCAGTTATTTTCTTAGAGCATATGAAATTATACCGTTCTTTCCGTCAAGAGGTTCCTGAAGAGGAATATACAATTGAAATTGGTAAAGCTGATGTTAAAAGAGAAGGTAAAGATTTATCAATGATAACTTACGGAGCAATGGTACATGAGTGCTTGAAAGCTGCGGATGAGCTAGAGAAAGAAGGTATCTCTGCTGAAGTAGTAGACCTTCGTACTATTAGCCCATTAGATATCGACACTATTATTGCTTCTGTTGAAAAAACAGGACGAGCAATCGTAGTCCAAGAAGCACAAAAACAAGCTGGTATTGCTGCAAATGTAGTAGCAGAAATTAACGATCGTGCTATTTTAAGCTTAGAAGCACCAGTATTACGTGTTGCTGCACCTGATACAGTATACCCATTCTCTCAAGCTGAGAGTGTTTGGTTACCTAACTTCAAAGACGTTATTGAAACTGCTAAAAAAGTAATGGAATTTTAATAATTAAAATTAATGAAAAAGGCCCTTTTAATGGGCCTGTGACATTTATATATGTAGGAGGTAGAAAATCGTGGCATTCGAATTTAAATTGCCTGATATCGGTGAAGGTATCCACGAAGGTGAAATCGTAAAATGGTTTGTTAAACCTGGCGATGAAGTTAATGAAGACGATGTTTTAATGGAAGTACAAAATGATAAAGCAGTAGTAGAAATCCCTTCCCCTGTAAAAGGGAAAGTATTGGAATTAAAAGTAGATGAAGGTACTGTTGCAACAGTTGGTCAAACTATTATCACTTTTGATGCGCCTGGTTACGAAGACTTAAAATTTAAAGGCGACGATCATGCTGATGAAGCTCCGAAAGAAGAGGCACCAGCCCCTGAAGAAACGAATGAAACTACTTCAGCTCCAGCAGCTACTGCTGTAGAAGTTGACCCAAGTCGTCGCGTTATCGCAATGCCTTCTGTTCGTAAATATGCACGCGAAAAAGGTGTAGACATTCGTCAAGTTGCAGGAACAGGAAACAATGGCCGTGTACTAAAAACAGATATCGATGCATTTACTACTGGTGGAGCACCTGTAACAGAAGCACCAGCAGCTGCTGCAGAAGTACAAACGGAAGCACCGAAACAAGAAGCTGCTAAACAACCAATTCCAGCTGGTCAATATCCAGAAACTCGTGAAAAAATGAGTGGAATTCGTCGTGCGATTGCAAAAGCAATGGTTAACTCAAAACATACTGCACCACATGTAACGTTAATGGATGAAATTGACGTAACGGAACTTGTAGCTCATCGTAAAAAATTCAAAGGTGTTGCGGCTGACAAAGGCGTCAAACTTACTTATTTACCATACGTCGTAAAAGCTTTAACATCTGCATTACGTGAGTTCCCAGCTCTAAACACTTCCTTAGATGATGCAACAGATGAAATTGTTCATAAGCATTACTACAACATCGGTATCGCTGCAGATACAGATAAAGGTTTATTAGTTCCTGTAGTAAAAGAAGCAGATCGTAAATCTATCTTTACTATCTCTAATGAAATTAATGAACTAGCTGTAAAAGCTCGTGATGGAAAACTTTCTGGTGATGAAATGAAAGGTGCTTCTTGTACGATTACTAATATCGGTTCAGCAGGCGGTCAATGGTTTACTCCAGTTATTAACCATCCGGAAGTTGCTATTTTAGGTATTGGTCGTATTGCTGAAAAGCCAGTAGTAAAAGACGGTGAGATTGTTGTAGCTCCAGTATTAGCTTTATCACTAAGCTTCGATCACCGCATGATCGACGGAGCAACTGCTCAAAATGCGCTTAACCATATTAAGCGATTATTGAACGATCCACAATTATTATTAATGGAGGCGTAATAAATGGTAGTTGGAGATTTCGCAATAGATGTAGATACGCTTGTCATTGGAGCGGGTCCTGGTGGATATGTAGCTGCAATTCGTGCAGCACAATTAGGACAAAAAGTAACAATTGTTGAAAAAGCTACACTTGGTGGAGTATGTTTAAACGTAGGTTGTATCCCATCAAAAGCTTTAATATCAGCAGCACATCGTTATGAAACAGCTCTACATTCTGCAGATATGGGAATTAAAGCTGAAAATGTAACAGTTGATTTTTCTAAAGTTCAACAATTCAAAGCAGGAGTAGTGAAAAAACTTACTGGTGGAGTTGAAGGACTTCTAAAAGGTAATAAAGTAGATATAGTACGTGGTGAAGCATATTTCGTAGATGCAAACACAGTTCGTATCATGGATGAGAACTCTGCTCAAACATACAAGTTTAACAACTGTATTATAGCTTCTGGGTCTCGCCCAATTGAAATTCCAACGTTCAAATATTCTAAACGTGTCCTAGATTCTACAGGAGCTTTAGCGCTTGAAGAAATCCCTAAAAAGATGATCGTAATTGGTGGGGGTTATATCGGTACAGAATTAGGTACAGCTTATGCAAACTTTGGCACGGAAGTTGTAATAGTAGAAGCAGGCGATGAAATTTTAGCTGGTTTCGAAAAACAAATGAGTGCTTTAGTAAAACGTAACTTAAAGAAAAAAGGAAATGTTGAAATCTTCACGAAAGCAATGGCTAAAGGCGTTGAAGAATCAGCAGACGGCGTGAAAGTTACGATAGAAGTAAAAGGTGAAGAAAAAGTTATTGAGGCTGATTACGTATTAGTAACGGTTGGTCGCCGTCCAAATACAGATGAAATGGGCTTAGAACAAGTAGGAGTTGAAATGACGGAACGTGGGATTATCAAAATTGATAAACAATGCCGTACAAACATTTCGAACATCTACGCAATTGGTGATATTGTAGAGGGACCACCACTAGCTCATAAAGCATCATATGAAGGAAAAATAGCTGCTGAAGCTATTTCAGGACATCCTTCAGAAATTGATTATCATGGAATCCCTGCTGTTGTATTCACTGAACCGGAATTAGCTTCTGTTGGTTATACAGAACAAGAAGCTAAAGAGGAAGGTATTGAAGTAACAGCTGCTAAATTCCCATTTGCTGCAAATGGACGTGCTCTTGCTCTAAACACTACAGACGGCTTCTTGAAGCTTGTTACTAGAAAAGAAGATGGTCTTGTAATTGGTGCACAAATTGCCGGTGCAAGCGCATCTGACATGATTGCTGAATTAGGGCTAGCAATTGAGACGGGCATGACAGCTGAAGACTTAGCGATGACTATCCATGCTCACCCAACTTTAGGGGAAATCACAATGGAAGCTGCGGAAGTAGCTATAGGAAGTCCAATTCATATCGTAAAATAAAAATTTATCATATGAGAAGTTGTCTATTTAGTATTATACTAAGTAGACAACTTTTTTATATTGTAGCAATTTTGATTACGACCAGTGCCCTCATTTAAATGGTACATAAAATAATTCTTTCCTTAAAAACGTTGCAAACAGTTTCTAACTACTAGTATTATATGTATTATGTGATACTCTGTATAAATTTGATGCTCGTTTTTCATTTACAAAAATAAGATGTATTCAATTGTAAAATATGTAGAGTGCTAAAAAACACAAATAGCTAAAAAGATGGAGGAAAGGAAATGAAAAACTGGATTATTTCTAGCGTACTTTTACTCTTCCTAACTGCTTGTACGAATAATAATATGGTGGAAGACACAAACAACAAACAAGACAACGAAGAGCCTGTTATTGATATGGAGACAGATGTAGAGGAGAATCCTTCATCCCCTGAAGATAATAACGATGAGATAGTAGATAGCCCTGTAACTGATGAACAAAATGAAAAAGAGCAAATTAATATTAGTCCTCAATATAAAATAAGTGGTGACTGGAGCATCGTACCAATTGATAATGCAAATCCAAAAGTGGTGCTTCTAACAATTGACGATGCGCCGGATCGATATGCTCTTCATATGGCTGAGACATTACATACTTTAGGTGTAAAAGCCATATTCTTTGTAAATGGCCATTTTCTTGATACGGAAGAAGAAAAGAAAGTGTTAAAGGAAATTCATAGGCTTGGTTTTCCAATAGGAAACCATACAATGACACATAAAAGGCTTTCAACTATCAGTGAGGAAGAGCAAAAATCTGAAATAGTAGAACTTAATAATGTAGTAGAAGAGATAATAGGAGAGCGTCCAAAGTTTTTTAGAGCACCATTTGGTGTAAATACTGATTATGCTAAAGATATAGTAAAAGAAGAAGGAATGCTTCTAATGAATTGGACGTATGGATATGACTGGGAACCTGATTATAAAACAAAAGAAACAATATCAGACATAATGGTAAATGCACCAGAACTTAGAGATGGTGCAAATCTTTTAATGCATGATCGTGAATGGACAAGTGAAGCTTTAGAGGACATTGTAGTAGGATTACAAGAAAAAGGATATGAAATCGTAGATCCTGACTTGATTGAAACACCTTAAAACAAAAACAACGGCATAATTAGCCGTTGTTTTTTTATCTTTTATAAAAATACATAACTTTTCCTGTAAATAATTGCAGTTCTGCTTCTAGTTTTTTAGCGATAAACTTACAATATTCATTAGCTTTTCCTTTGTCGCCATGTGTAGATTGGTCATGTAACGTTATTTGGATGTATGATAATGTTTCCTCGTCTTCTCCATTTTCACTAGGTTGTGAACCTATACCGACTAAAATCATCTTGTAGCGATCTTCTATACCTTTTAAATAAAACCATTTTCCTGCTCCTTCTGGATTCTCTTTTATCATATAAGGGAAGGAGGATTCTTCGTATTGCCAGCTTAGTTGTTGACCTGTTTTAGATGTAATATCTTTATAATAGTGGAATAACTCTTTCACGTCGTCGATTGTAAGTGTTTTCTTTTTTGATTTTGGAACTAGTTTAATATATGCACTACTTGCCATTCTACTCACTCCTAGTAAATGCTCTAATAATATCATTCTAGCATTTGCATGAATAATTTGACAACGTTAAAATTTTGTTGCTAAAATTTTAAGTTTTAGGTTATAATAAAATTCAGAATAAAAAAATAAAAAGGAGGTCCTTATGAACCTATTTGACAAATTATATGATGATAATGAAAATGTAAATGCCCGATTTGTAGGCTTTACAACGGAAGAAGCTCGATATGATTTTGCAATTGTTTACACAAATTTATTTTTTGGAAAACCTCTAGTCGTTTGTATGCAAACTGGCCGCTCAACCCTCCTCGACCCTAAAGATATAACCGATTTAAATCACCTACAAACTGTTTTCCGGATTGATTCCAAGGAACAAGCAGAAGATTTAGCCGAATTTTTTAAATCAGCTATACCAAATGTCCCATTTACGGAACAATATTAATATTTGACTAAAAAGAGCTTAGAGAAATCTTAGCTCTTTTTTGTTTTTATAAACATAGTATGAAATATTTGTTATTCGTAGATAAATTTTGTATGATTAAATCGTGTACGATTTAATGAGGAACAGGAGTGATAATGTTGAATTCCGTATATGACTTTACTGTTAAAAAACCTAGTGGTGATGAAATTTCATTAAAAAATTTCAATGCAAAAGCTCTACTAATTGTCAATACTGCTAGTAAGTGTGGACTTACACCACAATTTAAAGGGTTGCAGGAACTTTATGAAAAGTATAAAGATCAAGGTCTGCAAATACTTGGCTTCCCTTGTGATCAATTTAATAATCAAGAATTTGATGATATCGATGAAACAACACAATTTTGTCAATTAAATTATGGTGTATCTTTTCCTATGTTTGCAAAAGTCGATGTTAATGGTGATAAGGAAGAACCACTATTCACATTTTTAAAAACAAAGAAGAAAGGGTTACTAACTAAAAATATTAAATGGAATTTCACCAAATTTCTTGTTGATGAAAATGGTCAAGTAGTTGAAAGATATGCTCCTACTACAGAGCCTGGAAACATTGAAAAGGACATTCAAAGGTTACTGAATTTGTAGGTGAAGAAATGGAAGATTTTTTAACGCTAGAAAACCAACTATGTTTTGCTATCTATGAAACAGCAAGTGAATTTATTAAATTATATACAAAAGTTTTAAAACCTTATGATATGACGTATCCACAATATTTAGTATTATTAGCACTATGGGAGAAAGACGGAATTACTCTTAAACAATTAGGACAAAAGCTAAATTTAGGTACGGGGACGTTGACACCAATGATTAAAAGAATGGTTGATAAAGGTTGGCTTGAAAAAGTGCGTTCCGAAGTGGATGAGCGAAATGTCTATATATTTTTACAAGAAAAAGCGATAACACAAAAAAAGATAATCACGACACAAGTTGCTAATGAAATCCAATTATGCAATATTAGTATGGAGGAATATAACGAATTAATGAAACAATTAAAGACTCTCCAAACTAAAATAAATACGAGGTCATAAGCAAAACAAAAGCTTCTAATAGGTGATAACTCACTATTAGGAGCTTTTTTATTATACACATATCCTACTACTTTATAAAAATCTATTCATTTTTATGACTACTATTCTATAAAAAAATAATTAATGTGTTATACAATTTAACTATTGACATAACACATTGCGTGATTTATGATTAAATTAATAAAGGATAACGCTTACAAAAGTGTATTACAAAACGTTTTTAACAAAACGAGTAAAGGGGAAATGGAGAAATGGGTACAATCGTATGTCAAACATGTCAAGCAACGTTAGAATATTTTGAAACAGAAAAAGTTTCCACTCTCTATGCAAAATGCAGTAGTTGTAAGTGTACTAGTAAAGAAGAAAAAAAGTAGTTAAACAGGGGTTTTTATAAATAATAGTTTAGTAGTTTCAACTAAATATATGGATGGGTAGAAATATTAGGATGAAAAGTGATTTCATCCTTTTTCTTTTTTTGTAAAAAAGAGCTTGGCACGGTGCCACCTGGAAAAGTCAGATCTTTCTTTTAACTTCAGGCAGCACCGTAGCTAAGCTCTTTTATATATTATTTAATTGCAACATGTTCTTTAATAACTCTTAGTGTCTTTAATTCATAATCTTCTGGGCCTTGAACTGGTAAGCCGGCTTCTATATTCATTTGTATATAACGTAAATTATCTTCCGTAATAATCTCTCCTGGTGTGAAAATCGGAATCCCTGGTGGATAAACCATGATGAATTCTGCAATAACTCGACCAGCAGATTCTTCAAAAGGAACAACTTCAGTTTCAGAATAAAAAGCCTCACGAGGTGCAATCGCTAATACTGGTATATCTGGTAAATATACTTCTTTATGGTTATGAGGGTTTGACTCGTCTAACCCAAAAGCTTGCGATAAATCTTTTAGAGCGTCTACTAGTATATCTGTTTCTTTATCACTATCACCTGGTGTAATAATACATAGTATATTGTATAAATCTGACAATTCTACCTCGATATTGTACTTTTCGCGTAGCCATTTTTCTACATCGTATCCGTTTATAGAGAGATTTTTAGTTGATATTATCAACTTTGTAGGATCAGCGTCAAACGTTGCTTTTGTACCTAATATTTCTTCCCCAACACAATACAAATGTTCAATTTCATTAATTCTTTTACGTGTTTTATTGGCAAGTTTTATTGCTTGGTCAATAATATCATGTCCTTCTGTTGCTAACCTTTTTCGTGCTACATCTAAAGAAGCTAGTAATAAATAGGATGTTGATGTTGTAGTAAGCATACTTAATATCGATTGAATACGATTTACATTTACTAAACCTTCTCGCACATTTAAAATGGAGCTTTGCGTCATAGACCCGCCTAATTTATGTACACTAGTAGCTGCCATATCTGCCCCTGCTTGCATTGCAGAAAGTGGTAACTCTTCATGGAAATGTATATGCACTCCATGTGCTTCGTCGACTAATACAGGAACATCGTAAGAATGGGCTAGTTCGACTATTTTACTTAAATCAGCCGAAATTCCAAAATACGTTGGGTTTATCACTAATACGCCTTTTGCATCTGGATGTTGTTGTAACGCACGCTCTACTGCATCTGTTGTTATACCGTGAGAAATTCCTAATTCTTTATCTACTTCTGGGTGTATAAAAATTGGAACAGCACCTGAGAAAACGATGGCACTCATTACAGATTTATGCACATTTCGAGGAACAATTATTTTTTCTCCAGGACCACAAACTGCCATTACCATCGTCATAATGGCTCCACTTGTACCTTGTACAGAAAAAAACGTGTGATCCGCACCAAACGCTTTTGCAGCGAGGTCTTGTGCTTCTTTTATAATACCTTTTGGATGATGTAGGTCGTCAAGCGGCCCGATATTTATTAAATCGATTGATAATGCGTTTTCCCCAATATAGTTACGGAACTCTGGATCCATTCCGGTTCCTTTTTTATGTCCCGGTATGTGAAATTGAATTGGGTTTTTCTTTGCATGTTCCACAAGTCCGGAAAACAACGGTGTAGAATTTTGGTTAATAGTCAATTTATGTTAACACCTCTTTAAATCTAGTTATGTTTCAATTAGTGAAAAATATTACATAAAACAAAAGGATTATAGCATTTCTTGTATTATTTGCAAAGAATTTTTTATTATAATTTCACAGTGGAAGTTTACAAATACAATACTTCGAATTCAGTTGTTCAAGTATAAAGGATTTTTTCGATGAAACTAGAAGTAGTAGTAGGTATTAATATTTTGGAGGAGATAAAATGGAATGGAGCACGAGAGTTACCGATTTATTAAATATTAAATATCCAATTATACAAGGTGGGCTCGCATATTTAGCGTACGCTGATTTGGCAGCATCTGTATCTAATGCGGGTGGACTTGGTCAAATTACAGCTATGAGTTTATCAACACCTAACGATTTAAGAATGGAAATACATAAAGTAAGAAAACTAACCAATCAACCATTTGGAGTTAATTTTGCTATTGGACAGCATGGAAGGCCATTTGAAGATATGCTGAATGTTGCTATAGAAGAAGAAGTTCCTGTAATTTCAATGACTGGTGGAAATCCAACGCCGATATTTAAAAGATTAGAAAATACGAATGTAAAAAAATTAGTGTTAGTAGCAGCAAGAAGGCAAGCGGAAAAAGCGGAAGAACTTGGTGCGGATGCAGTAATGGTTGTAGGACAGGAAGGGGGAGGGCATTTAGGGAAAAGTGACATAGGTACGATGGTACTAGTACCAAAAGTAGTTGATTCTGTCTCTATTCCTGTAATCGCATCAGGAGGTATAGGAGATGGCCGTGGATTAATGGCAGCTCTCTCACTTGGAGCCGAAGGAATTGAGATGGGCACACGGTTTATTGCAACGAAGGAATGTATACACGCTCATCCTATTTACAAAGAGATGCTTGTAAATGGTTCTGAAAATGACACCGTTGTTATTAAACGAACACTTGGTGCGCCAGGAAGAGCAATACAAAATGAATGGACAGAGAAAATTTTACAAGTAGAATCTGAAGGTAAAGGATACGAGGAATTAAAAGAATATATAAGTGGAATTGCGAATAAGCGTTTTATATATGAAGGAGAGGTTCATAAAGGGTTTGGTTGGGCTGGACAAGTGATGGGGTTAATAAATGATGTGCCAACAGTTGAAGAACTAATAAATAGTATCGTTAAGGAAGGAGAAAAGATTCGTAAAGCTTGGATATAATAATGGCAAGTGATTGAATGAATTGTTATACTTAACATTATTTGTACTAGAGGTGAGTTTTATGGATTTTTCCTATCCGCTGTCGATTGATTGGAGCACAGACGAAATAATTGATGTCATTGCTTTTTATGAAGCTGTAGAGGAAGCATATTTGAAAGGGATTGAAAGAGATACTTTAATGTTTAAATATCGTCGATTTAAAGAAATTGTCCCAAGTAAATCTGAAGAGAAAAAATTAACGGATGAATATGAAGAGTTATCTGGTTATTCTTCTTATAAAACAATTCAAAAAGCTAAAAATGCTCCAGCTGGAGAAAGAATAAAAATGTAATAATTACTCTGATCAAAAAAGGTGCTCACTGTAATGAAGTGAACACCTTTTTCATTATTTAAACTGCTGCCTTACTTAAGTCAAATAAAGGTTGTACTGTTTTAAATGTTTCTTCAAATCTTTTTATCGTTTCTTCACCAGATAATGAAATTGCTTCTTCTTTTCGAATATGTATACCACAAAGTATTTCCGCTTTTTTAACAGTTGCAAGTCTTTCAAATAGTGTTAAAAGCTCCTCTTTGGACAGGTCTCCTTGTTTTAATACTTCTGGCTTCATATGATCTTTAGACCAAACAAAATCTTTAGGAATTTTTTCGTATATAGTATCAACATTTTTCATTAATTCTTTCCCAAACTGTTGTTTCATGTTTGCTTCGTATATGACAGCAAACCATGCGAAAACATGTGTCTCCCAAAGGCCAATTTGGAAGTGAGGAACCATTTTGTATCCTCGTTTATTACCAGCAATAGCTACCCATGAATCATTGGGAGGATTTGTCGTTCTACGAGCATGTTTTGCTACATGATAAAACATCTCGTCCCCTGTTTGTCCGCTTAAAACAGATGCGAAATGTTCACCTAATACATGAAATTTAGGCTGTACAAATGTTTGCAATGCCTCCATGCGGTTTTCTAATCCATCTATTGTAAATACGTTAAAATCTTCTTCTTTAAATCCTGAAAACTGTGTATTCATCTCTATTCCTCCTCTACAATCGCCATATTCGACACCATTTTACCATAACAATTCTAACTACCACAAAAAAATGGTACTGAAATTTAGTTCCATATCATTTATTTTCCTCATAATATATACCAACAAATTATTCTTATTCTATGTTTCTAAGTGGTAAGCGGGGATGGGAAAAGGAGGAAAGAATATGGAGCAAGTAATGAAACCATGGAAAAAGAAAACGATAGAAAATAGACGTTCGGTATTAAAGTTAGAAATTGATTATGAGCTTGCTACTTTATACGAAGCGTTGGAATTAAATGATGTAAAAAAGATAAGAGAAACGAAAACAAAATTAAAAAAATTACAAGAAGAAATGTCAAGTTTACAAGAAGTAAAGTAGTTATTTACTCATAACGAACCTTGGTGGTTCGTTTTTCTATGAGGTCAGGCTCCAATCTTGATTTAATGTAAATGTTTCAGTAAGCTAAAGTAAATAGTAATTGATTTGATGAAAGTGGGCGAGAGATCTATGAAATGGTATGACATTGATGTTAATGCGAAAAAATGGACGAAAGAAGCAGGCGAAATAATTCGAAATTCCTTTCAAAATGAATTGCTAATACATACAAAATCAGCTCCTGATGACTTAGTAACTAATATGGATAAGGAAATTGAGCAGTTTTTTATAAAAAAAATAAATGAGACATATCCTGAACATCAAATATTAGGTGAAGAGGGATTTGGGAATGAAATAGAGGAATTGAAGGGAACAGTATGGATAATCGACCCTATCGACGGAACAATGAATTTCGTTCATCAGCAAAGAAACTTTGCTATTTCTGTTGCTGTATATGAAGATGGTGTTGGTAAAATTGGACTTATTTATGATGTTGTTTTAGATGAGTTATATCACTCTATAAAAGGTAATGGTGCATTCTTAAATGAGGAAAAGTTACCTAAATTAAAAAGCACAAAAGTTGCCGAGGCAGTAATTGGGATGAATGTCACTTGGGTCACGGAAAACAAAAGGATAAATCCAACTATTTTAGCTCCATTAGCAAAAGCGGTAAGAGGAACTCGCTCATACGGATCGGCAGCACTAGAGATGGCCTACGTTGCAACAGGAAGAATTGATGCGTATATAACATTACGTTTATCTCCTTGGGATTTTGCTGCGGGTCTTATTATTGTAGAAGAGTTAGGTGGTTATGTAACAACGCTAAAAGGTGAACCATTAAATTTACTAGCTCAAAATAGCGTTTTTGTATCGAAGCCGGGCTTACACGAAGAAATAATGAACGATTATTTATACAAATATAAAGGATGAGCGTGAACTCATCCTTATATTTGTTACCCGTTATTTTGTTCTCTAACTTTTTTCTTCTGTCTAAACCCAAATCCCATTACGATAATTAGTAAAAGGATAGATCCTATTATTCCAATAGTACTTCTTTCGGCAACTGTTATACCAATTAAGGCAAGGGCTGTTGCTGCTAACACTGCATACATAACAAAAATCCATTGAACATTCTTCATCATTCTCTCTCCCTTGTAAGCGCATTTAATGCTATAAAGAATATTTTACATAACTCTCGTCGTCATTTCTACTATGTTTGTGGTATAATACAACAGGTTAAGCATTAATAACGTATGATAATTACTTTTTATGAGGGAAAACTATACTCAGAAAGCTATATTATTATACATTAGTTGAATTTACAGGGAGATGACTTATGAAGATTCGAAATGATATTCGAAATATTGCCATTATCGCTCACGTTGATCATGGTAAAACAACGTTAGTAGACAAATTATTACATCAGGCGGGTACATTCCGTACGAATGAAACAGTAGCAGAACGTGCAATGGACTCTAATGATATAGAAAGAGAACGTGGAATAACTATTCTAGCGAAAAATACTGCTATTAATTATAAAGATACGCGTATTAACATTATGGATACGCCAGGACACGCTGACTTCGGTGGAGAAGTAGAACGTATCATGAAAATGGTGGACGGTGTTCTCTTAGTTGTAGATGCGTATGAAGGTTGTATGCCACAAACGCGATTCGTATTAAAGAAGGCTTTAGAGCAAAACTTAACTCCAATTGTTGTTGTAAACAAAATTGACCGTGACTTTGCTCGTCCTGAAGAAGTTGTTGATGAAGTTATAGATTTATTTATTGAATTAGGTGCTTCTGAAGAGCAAATTGAATTTCCTGTTGTGTATGCTTCTGCTATTAACGGTACAGCTAGTACGAACCCAGAGAAACAGGATGAAAACATGGAAGCTATTTATGAAGGAATTATAAACCATATTCCAGCACCAGTAGATAATAGTGATGAGCCATTACAATTCCAAGTATCATTATTAGATTATAATGATTACGTAGGTAGAATTGGAATTGGTCGTATTTTCCGTGGTACGATGAAAGTAGGTCAACAAGTAGCATTAATGAAACTAGACGGTTCAGTAAAACAATTCCGAGTTACTAAATTATTTGGTTTTATCGGATTAAAGCGTGTAGAAATTGAAGAGGCAAAGGCTGGAGATCTTGTTGCTGTATCTGGCATGGAAGATATAAACGTTGGAGAAACAGTATGTCCAGTTGAACATCAAGACGCTTTACCTGTTTTAAGAATTGATGAACCTACTCTTCAAATGACATTTTTAGTTAATAACAGTCCTTTTGCTGGTAAAGAAGGTAAATTTGTAACATCACGAAAAATTGAAGAACGTTTAGAAGCACAGCTTCAAACAGATGTTAGTTTACGTGTTGATCAAACAGATTCACCTGATGCATGGGTTGTTTCAGGTCGTGGTGAACTTCACTTATCTATTCTAATAGAAAATATGCGTCGAGAAGGTTTTGAGCTGCAAGTTTCAAAACCAGAAGTTATCATTAGAGAAATTGATGGAGTAAAATGTGAACCTGTTGAACGAGTTCAAATTGATGTACCTGAAGAATATACAGGTGGTGTAATGGAATCAATTGGTGCTCGTAAAGGTGAAATGTTAGACATGATTAATAATGGGAACGGACAAGTTCGTTTAATTTTCATGGTACCTTCACGCGGTTTAATCGGTTATTCAACAGAATTTTTATCATTAACTCGTGGTTATGGAATTATTAACCATACTTTTGACAGTTATCAACCTATGGCGCAAGGTCAAGTTGGGGGACGTCGTCAAGGTGTGTTAGTCTCAATGGAGACAGGTAAAGCTTCTTCTTATGGTATTATCGGAATTGAAGATAGAGGTGTAATCTTTGTAGAGCCTGGTACAGAAGTTTACGAAGGAATGATTGTTGGTGAACATAACCGCGATAATGACCTTGTAGTTAATATATGTAAAGTTAAAGCTGCAAATAATATCCGTTCTGCAAATAAAGAACAAACAGTTGGAATGAAAAAACCACGTATTATGACACTTGAAGAGTCATTAGAGTACTTGAACGATGATGAGTATTGTGAAATTACACCACATTCTATTCGTTTACGTAAGAAGCTTTTAGATAAGAACGAGCGTGAAAGAATTGCTAAAAAGAAAAAATACGCTGAAATGAACTAATGAATTTGTAAGTAAGGGGGAGGAACGATATGGAAGATGTAGTAGATCGCCTTTCGCCTTTTGCTAAAATGTTCCGGGTTGATCAAAACCCGGAATTAGGCATGTGGCTACTATTTATCACAATTTTTCTTTTATCCGTATTAGTTTATAAACTAGGGTTTGCTTTAAAATTGCCTATATTAAAATCGGCCATCATTTATTTATTCTTATTCTTTGGCAGTACGGTATTATCGTTTTTAGCGATTCAGCTACCGGTTGCAGAAGGATTAGTAGTGGCTGCTTTAATTTTAATCATTTATAAGATTCGTCTTCATAATTCTAAAAAGGCGGAAGAAGTGTAATGAGAAGCCTTCAAGATACTCTCTATAACTGGTTAACCATTAAGGTTGTTGCAGATGCAAGACCAGATGATCATGCTGCAAATGAAACGTATGAATTGTTCACGAATATTTTGAAAGATGATCATAAGGTTGAAAATGTGCAAGTATTGAAAGAAGACCCGATGTACTATGTTTTATATACAACGGAACAAGGAGAAAATAAAAAGGTGAGGTTCCCGATGGAACTTATCGACGTGATGATCGACCAAATTAATAACGAACCTGAAAAGTACACGAATTATCCAAAATAACAAAAACCCTGAGATTATCTCAGGGTTTTTGTTTGCAGTTTATCCTTTTTATTCATCTACCCTGAAAATGGATGTGTTTGGGAAAGTGGCATTTCAATATAGACAGTATTGATTGTTGTTTATACGTTTTAAGTTAGCGCCTGTCTTATGCTTGTCGGGCCAGGTCGAGCCGCCTCCGCTTTTCTGATTGTCTAGCTACGGGCGTTAGCGGCTATCAAACTTCCCTTTCCTTCTGTACGATAAGTCAACATGAGCTCACTAGCGTTCGCTGTGTTTCCTTTATCTCCGCCAGGAAAGCTCCAGTTTGTACGCCGCTGAACGAACGCCGCCATTTTTCTTGTCGTTTAGGAAATTATAAAAGTGGAAAGTTGTGGATAACTACTAACTTTGTGTTGCTACGTCTAGCTCCGGCGGCTTGGCCCTCGAGACATAAGTCAGTCACTTCCGGTGGACAAAGAGCGTCCACCTGCAGCGCCTGCCTTATGCTTGTCGGGCCAGAACGAGCCGCCTCCGCTTTTGTTCTCACCAGCCGTCGTCGTTTTTTTTCGGTTCGTTTAGTTTGAAGTTCCCGGTTGCGATTCTTTCTTTTGTCTTTGTTTCGATGCGGTCATGACAAACTTGACACATGTATGTATGTATTGGACGATTTCTTAATTTTTTTGCAATTAGTAATTCTTCATGTATGTTTTCAATTTTATCGCAAATGACACATTTAACTCTCATTAGCCCACCTCATAAGGAAAATATGGTATAAGTATAGCATAAGAAAGTCTATATCGTGAAAGTAAGTTTAACTAATATAATTTAACTCCTATTAGACAAGAAATAAAGGTGAGGATATTTTCCTCACCTTACATGTTCTTTCAACCTATTCATTCCCTACGTTTTTATTTCTTTCTTCATCTTTATGACCTTGTGATTGCTCTTGTTGCTGTTGTTCTAGTCTTTTTTCTTGGTCGTTTCCGAGTTGTTGATTATTTTCCTCAGTTGGGTTAGGTTCTGCAGGTTCTTTTAAGTCAATCGGTACTTCTGGCATTACTCGACCAACCATTTCGCCTAATTCATTTAAAATTCCTGCAATAGGTCTACCGTTTTGAATGTCATTCCCCATTTCTTGTAAACGAACATACATATCTGCATCGGCAATTATTACCGCATTAGCCCCATATGGATCTTTTTTTAAGCTTTCTGCTACAGAGTATTTAATAGTACTAACTCTTGAGCGGTCTAAATCTGAATTTACATCAATTCCTACAACAGCATATGGACCTAAGACTACTGCAGTTGCATCATTTACATTTGGGATTCTTGTTGACAAATCAACTAAATGTCGAGCTACTTCTTGTCCAGTTTTTCTGTCTACTTGCGTATTAGCTGAATCTTTAACGTGGATTATTCTATTGTCTTCTCCAGCTTGTCCCATGTTTCTTGGTTGGTTTGTGCAGGCAACTAATAAAAGCGCCATCATTATAAGTATTAATATTTTCTTCAAGACCTTCACTCCTTGAATGAACATATTCCTTTAAATGTTCTTTATAGTTATTGTTGATTTGTTCTTCTATCTTTATTCATTGTCACATATATTTTATCAACGGGCCGTCCACTATTAGTAAAAGATACCCTAATAGAGACGGACGCCTTCTACAAGGTGATAGAGAAGAAAACATAAATAGCAGGAGGCGGCATGTTGAAAAAAATATACGTTTTAGACACGAATGTATTGTTGCAAGATCCTTATTCAATTTATTCTTTTGCAGACAATGAAGTAGTAATTCCAGCTGTAGTATTAGAAGAGGTTGATTCTAAAAAGCGTTACATGGACGAAATAGGGAGAAATGCTAGACAAGTGTCAAAATTAATTGATTCGTTAAGGGAATCAGGTAAATTACACGAAAAAATACCATTACATAATGGGGGATCGCTAAGAATTGAATTAAACCATCGCAGCTTTCATCAGTTACAAGAAGTTTTCGTAGAAAAAACGAACGATAATCGCATTTTAGCCGTCGCTAAAAATTTATCTTTAGAAGAACAAACGAAGGAAGATGGTAGACCGGTCATTCTTGTTAGTAAAGATGCGTTAGTACGCGTTAAAGCAGATGCCATTGGTCTAATTTCACAAGATTTTTTAAATGACAGAGTGGTGGAAGTAGATCATATTTACAAAGGGTTTTTAGAAATATTTACTTCAATAAGTTCTTTGAATGAATTTTATGCTAAAGGTGAAATGGAAGTATCGCAGCTTGTAAATAAAGATGCGCTTTATCCGAATCAGTTTATCATTATGAAGGACGAATTAGGTGGTTCTGCATCAGCAATTGGTATGTGTGATTCCGTAGGGAAAAAAGTAAAAAAACTTTCCTTTGACCAAGAGCATATATGGGGTATTCGTCCAAGGAATGTCCAACAGACTATGGCTTTTGAATTACTTTTAAGGAGTGATATCCCTCTCGTAACACTAACGGGAAAGGCCGGAACTGGAAAAACGTTAGTTGCATTAGCTGCTGGGTTATTACAAACAGAAGATTTGAATTTGTATAAAAAACTGTTAGTTGCTCGTCCAATAGTGCCAGTTGGAAAAGATATTGGATTTTTACCAGGAGAAAAGGAAGAAAAGCTACGCCCATGGATGCAACCAATTTATGATAATTTAGAATATCTATTTAATACTAAAAAACCAGGAGAGTTAGATGCAATATTGGCGGGAATGGGTTCTATCGAGGTAGAAGCTCTTACTTACATTAGAGGTAGAAGTATCCCAGAGCAATTTATCATTATTGATGAAGCGCAAAACTTAACGAAACATGAAGTGAAAACGATACTAACTCGAGTAGGTGAACGAAGTAAGATTGTGTTAATGGGAGATCCAGAGCAAATTGATCATCCTTATTTAGATGAATATAATAATGGACTAACATATGTTGTGGAGAAATTCAAACAACAACAACTTTCAGGGCATATTAAATTTGTAAAAGGTGAAAGATCTCTATTAGCCAAGTTAGCAGCAGATATTTTGTAAATTATTTCATAATAAGAGGGGCTGCTTAAAAAGAGCAGCCCCTAGAACCGAGTTTTTATCGTAAAATTACCTTTTTTACAGATACGATTGGTTCTTCTTTGTTAGAACCGTCGCCATAGTATAAGTGGACAGGCCCATCAGCTTGTAAGGGCTTTCCATTTTTGGAGAAAGCAAAAATAGCTTCGTGGGCATCTTTAAAACTCATCACCACTTCTTTATCCTCTGTAACGAAAACGACTTCCTCTGCAGTTTCTAGTGGTTCCGCATTTTTTAAAAAGGGACTTAATTTTATACCGAATGAACCGGTAAGTACCTTTTCTTTTTCAAATTTCTTCTCAGACTTTAATGTTGGTGGATAAATAGCACCTTCCATTATTTCGCGATCCCAATGTTTAGAAATATTCTTTGTATATGCTTCTAAATCATTAGCATCACCAGCTTCATTTTTATTAAAATATGTATTTAAATCAATCCTACGATCGTCAAATATCCAAACACCAGGATCTAACGTAATTGGAAACTTTACTTTCCCCTCTATTGCAATAATATTCTCCATACATACCCTCCATAATAGTAAAATCACATAATGATGTAAAAAAGGAAAAAAGGTTACTCTAATATTATAGTACACGAAATGTTGGAAGGGAGAAAGAAAAAAGTGCCTTGTAGAAGTGGTGTTGAGTTGCAAAAGTTAGTAGATAAAGCAAAAAGGAAAGCAAATGAAGGGAAAGTGGCTAGTTACATACCAGCCTTACAGTTGGAAAATCCAGAAGATTTATCTTGTGCCATTCTTTTTCCGAATAATGATTGTATTTCAGCTGGGGATATTGAGAAGAAATTTACCCTTCAAAGTATTTCAAAAATCATCTCGCTTGCCTATGCGTTAATAGATTTAGGAGAAGAGCATGTATTTCATAAAGTAGGAATGGAACCGACAGGAGACCCTTTTAATTCGATCATTAAGTTAGAAACAGAATCTCAAGCAAAACCATTGAACCCAATGATAAATGCTGGAGCATTGGCGATTACTTCCTTAATAAAAGGAAAAGATGCAAATGAAAAATTTACTAATTTACTACAATTTGTACGAAAGTTAGCTGGAGATGAATCAATTGGATTTAATAGGGAAGTTGCCATCTCTGAATTCAATACATCTCATTTAAACCGGTCTCTTTGTTTTTTTATGAAAAATAGTGGAGTTATCATAGGAGATGTAGAAGAAATTATGGAAGTATATACAAAACAATGTGCAATCGAGATGAACTGTTTAACGTTAGCAAGAATCGGGTATATTTTTGCTTTCGACGGGAAAGATCCAGAAACTAACGAACAGCTTATCCCAAAAAGTGTAGCACGAATTTGTAAGACGTTTATGGTAACTTGTGGAATGTATAATGCTTCAGGTGAATTCGCCATTAAAATTGGTATTCCAGCTAAAAGTGGTGTTTCTGGTGGTATTATGGGATCTGTTCCAGGTAGGTTTGGAATTGGAATTTTTGGACCAGCCCTTAATGAGATTGGGAATAGCCATACTGGTTTAACTTTACTTGAATATTTAGCGGAAAAATATGAATTAAGTATGTTTTAATATTCTTTTCTTCTTTTATATTGCATAAAATATAATATATTGTGGGACAGTTTTGATGGTTTGTGTTGCAATTTTCCTAGAAAAGCGATAAGATTTATAAAAGATAGTTATTTGTGATAACGGAGGGATCGATATTGGCATCAGAAATTATCGTCGATCATCGTGAAAAAGCGGTATCTCTTTTAAAAGCAGATTCCGATAAAATTTTAAAATTAATACAAGTGCAAATGGACAATCTTACAATGCCTCAATGTCCATTATATGAGGAAGTGTTAGATACTCAAATGTTTGGACTTTCACGAGAAATTGATTTCGCAGTTCGACTAGGGTTGTTAACAGAAAAAGAAGGTAAGGATATTTTAGGAAAGTTAGAACGTGAACTTTCTTCTTTACACGAAGCATGGGAAAGAAAATAATAAAATAAGGCGGCTTGAATCACAAAGCTTTTGTGACTCGAGCCTTTTTATTTACACTAATTAATTGTTAGAAAGTTACAAATCTTGAGAATGGACAAGCACATAGTAGATTTTTAAGTCTAAAAGAATAAATATGCTTAGTGAATATCCCAGTTAGCTTCAATAAGAATTATGAACATGATCAAATAAACTTGTATGAGAAAATTGAAGGAATTTGCTGAATTGTGAAGAATTAAAGCTATAATCAAATTATAATGTCTTCAGGAGGTTATTTATGAGAAAGATTAACAAAATTTTAGTAGCAAACCGTGGGGAAATTGCTATTCGAGTATTTCGGGCATGCACGGAATTAAATATAAGAACAGTTGCTATATATTCTAAAGAAGATGTTGGTTCCTATCACCGTTATAAAGCAGATGAAGCATACTTAGTTGGTGAAGGAAAAAAACCTATTGATGCATATTTAGATATCGAAGGTATTATTACAATTGCGATAGATAATAAAGTAGATGCAATCCATCCCGGCTATGGTTTTTTATCAGAAAATATTGAATTTGCCCGCAGATGTGAAGAGGAAGGAATAGTCTTTATCGGTCCAACTTCTAAACATTTAGATATGTTTGGAGATAAAGTTAAAGCACGTACGCAAGCGATGTTAGCAGAAATTCCTGTTATTCCAGGAAGTGACGGTCCGGTGCATTCGTTAGAAGAAGTGATGGACTTTGCCAATACATATGGCTATCCAATCATTATTAAGGCTGCACTTGGTGGTGGAGGAAGAGGAATGAGAGTTGTTCATTCCAAATCTGAACTAAAAGAATCGTTTGAACGTGCAAAATCGGAAGCAAAAGCAGCTTTTGGAAATGATAATGTTTACGTGGAAAAACTAATAGAAAAACCGAAACATATTGAAGTTCAAATAATAGGGGATACAAAAGGAAATATCGTTCATCTTTACGAACGTGATTGCTCCATTCAACGACGTCATCAAAAAGTTGTAGAAATAGCACCAAGTGTCTCTCTCACTAAAGAACTTCGTGAAGACATTTGTGATGCTGCTGTTAAATTAATGAAAAATGTTGATTACGTTAATGCGGGAACAGTTGAGTTTTTAGTATCAGGGAATGAATTTTACTTTATTGAGGTAAACCCACGTATTCAAGTTGAACACACTATTACTGAACTTATTACTGGTGTAGACATTGTACAAACACAAATATTAATTGCAGAAGGCTTCGGTTTAAACGATAAAGAAGTAGGTGTCCCACCACAAGATGAAATTAAAATTCATGGCTATGCGATACAGTCACGTGTAACGACGGAAGACCCAACGAACGGTTTCTTACCAGACACAGGTAAGTTAATGGTTTATCGATCTGGGGGAGGCTTCGGTGTTCGACTTGATGCTGGAAATAGCTATCAGGGCGCAGTGATTACTCCATATTATGATTCTTTACTTGTTAAAGTTTCCACTTGGGCACTTACATTTGAACAAGCAGCTATGAAAATGGAGCGCAACTTAAAAGAATTTCGTATTAGAGGAATAAAAACAAATATTCCATTTTTAGAAAACGTAGTGAAGCATCCTAATTTTATGAATGGAGAATATGATACTTCATTTATAGATACGACACCTGAGTTATTTATTTTTCCTAAACGATTAGACCGTGGTACAAAAATGCTATCATATATCGGAAATGTGACAGTAAACGGTTTTCCAGGTGTAGAAAAAGATAGTAAACCATATTTTGAAGGGCCAGCAGTTCCAAGTATTAATAATAGAGAACCTATACCGCAAGGGACAAAACAAATTTTAGATGAAAAGGGAGCAGAGGGACTTGTTCACTGGATAAAACAACAAGAAAACGTGTTGTTAACAGATACAACTTTTAGAGATGCCCACCAATCACTTCTTGCAACGAGAATAAGAACAAATGATTTAATGAAAATTACGGAACCTACTGCAAGACTATTGCCTAACCTATTCTCCTTAGAAATGTGGGGAGGTGCTACATTTGACGTAGCGTACCGTTTCTTAAGTGAAGATCCTTGGGAAAGGCTACTAAAAATGCGTGAAAAAGCACCGAATATTCTGTTTCAAATGTTATTAAGAGCATCCAATGCTGTGGGGTACAAAAACTACCCAGATAACCTAATTAAAGACTTTGTTGAGAAATCTGCACACGCTGGTATTGATGTTTTCCGTATATTTGATAGTTTGAATTGGGTAAAAGGTATGACATTAGCAATAGATTCCGTGCGAGAAAGCGGAAAAATAGCAGAAGCAGCTATTTGTTATACAGGTGATATATTAGATGTATCAAGGCCGAAATATAATTTAGCTTACTACAAAGATTTAGCGAAAGAACTAGAAAACGCAGGTGCGCATATTTTAGGAATTAAAGATATGGCTGGTCTGTTAAAGCCACAAGCGGCCTATGAATTAATATCTACATTAAAAGAAACAGTTGATATTCCTATTCATTTGCATACTCATGATACTAGTGGAAACGGTGTATATATGTATGCCAAAGCAATAGAAGCAGGGGTAGATATTGTTGATGTGGCGGCAAGCTCTATGGCTGGGTTAACGTCTCAACCGAGCGCTAGTACTTTATATTACGCTCTAGAAGGGTCAAATAGGCAGCCTGATGTTAACGTAGATTCTTTAGAGAAGATTTCTCAATATTGGGATGGTGTTCGAAAGTATTACAAAGACTTTGAAAGTGGTATGAATAGTCCACATACAGAAATATACCAACATGAAATGCCGGGTGGTCAGTATAGTAACTTACAGCAACAAGCAAAAGCAGTTGGCTTAGGTGAAAGATGGGAAGAAGTAAAGAAAATGTATCGAACTGTTAATGATATGTTTGGGGATATTGTAAAAGTAACTCCTTCTTCTAAAGTAGTCGGAGATATGGCATTATTCATGGTCCAAAATAACTTAACAGAACAAGATGTTTTAGATAAAGGAGAAACGATCGATTTTCCTGACTCCGTTATTGAATTATTTGAAGGATTTTTAGGACAGCCGCACGGTGGTTTCCCAGAACAGTTACAAAAAGTTATTTTGAAAGGAAAAGAACCTATAAGAGTTCGCCCAGGAGAATTACTTGATGATGTAAATTTCGATGAAATAAAAGAATTGCTATTTCAAAAGCTTAATCGTCAAGTGACCGAACATGAAATTATTTCATACGCACTTTATCCGAAAGTGTTTTTAGATTATCAGAAAAAATATGAAATGTATGGAAGTATATCAGTACTAGATACCCCAACATTTTTATATGGGATGAGACTTGGTGAAGAAATCCAAGTAGAAATTGAACAAGGTAAAACCTTAATCGTAAAATTAGTTTCTATTGGAGAGCCACAAAAAGATGGAACAAGAGTTGTCTATTTTGAACTTAATGGCCAACCACGTGAAGTTCACATTAAAGATGAAAGTGTTCAAACTTCCGTTATTGCAAAGCAGAAAGTCGATCCATCTAATAGAGGACATATTGGTGCAACGATGCCTGGAACAGTAATTAAAGTATTAGTGGAAAAAGGTGAAAAAGTGAATAAAGGTGATCATCTAATGATTACCGAAGCGATGAAAATGGAAACTACAGTCCAAGCCCCATTCTCGGGGACAGTTAAAGAAATCCATGTCCAAGCAAGCGAAGCAATTAGTACAGGTGATTTATTGTTAGAATTAAAAGAGTAGACACTTAAGAAAATTTTGCATAATGGAGAATAAAAAAAATGCGGAGTATTTACTCCGCATTTTTTATTAAGCTTGAATACTACTTTTATTAGATTGATCTGCATCATTCTGTCGATTAAGTTTATTTCTTGTAACTAGCATGACAAAATAACTTAATACACCAAACAAACAAGAAATAATTAAGGCGTGCAGTAACGAAACGACTAAGTTCAATTTAGTAAAAACGATAATTGCTCCAGTTGAAACTTGTAAAGATACGAGTAGCGAACAAACAATCCATCCGTAATGAATAACAGGTTGATGTTTATACTTCTTAATTGCTAAAACTGTTACATATACAATCCATAAAAATAGTAAACCAGCAGCAGCACGGTGACCCATTTGTATCCATTCATGCATCTGAGTAGGGAATCCTAAACCGTTTTTAGTACAAAATGGCCAAGATGGACATGCTAAACTTGCATTTGTATGTCTTACTAATGCACCAGTATAAACAACCATATAACAATAAGTAATGATACCAATAATGTGGAAAGACATTCTTTTGTCTATAATGAGTTTAGTAGCATCAAACTTTTTATCAGCCTCAAAAATTAAGAGGGTTAATAAAAAGACAGTGGCAAATGATATTAAGGAAATTCCAAAGTGTAATGCGAGTACGAAAGAGGATTGTCCCCACATTACCGCTGCAGCACCGATTAACGCTTGAAGAATTAAAAATATAAAAGAAACAATCGATAAAAATTTCGTCTCTCTTAAATGACCAATTGATCTCCAAGCCCATACTGCTAATACTAGTACCATAATTGCTGCTAAGCCAGAAACAATTCGATGGCTTAACTCTACAACGAGTTCAAATGTTATTTCGCTAGGTATTAATTCACCGTGACATAATGGCCAAGAATCACCACATCCATCTCCAGAATCTGTTTTAGTAACAAGCGCTCCACCTATTAATACGAAGAGCATTACGATGGTTGTACAAACGGCGAATCCTTTTAATTTTCTATGCAATAGATTCACCTACTTAAAAAGTATTTTTTCATTTTATACCAAAAGCATTAAAAAAATGTTAAAATAAAAAACGTCCTACACAATATTACACAATAACCAAAAAAATAACAATCCATATTGTTGGATATGAAATGCTAAATATTATTCTAAAAAAGGTTGAATATTAGTAAGGAGTTTGCTAGAAATAAATAAAGGAGCTAGTAGAGAGTATACTAACTTTTAATAGCGCTTTTATTATACACTTTTTCTTGCTCTCAAAGGAGCTTTTCAGACACGAGTCACAAATTAGTCAAAAATTCTCCGAAAAATAGTCACAAAACATTTGGTAAATATGATTTAATATACAGAGAACATCCTCGTTTATATTAAAAAACAAGGCGTGTTTCATTTTTTTGTATTGTTTAGCAGTGGAAACGGATACATCCGATATTACAATTACTGTTACTATTGCTTTTAAAGAAAAGGGAGGAATATAAATGGCGAATTTGAGGACTGTTGATCCAGCGTCAGAAAATATAGCCGAAAGTCGTCCTCAAAAGAGTGTTCAAGCTAGTGCTTGGAGTGATTTCTTATCATTAATTAAGATAGGAATCGTAAATTCAAACTTTATTACGACATTTACAGGGCTTTGGTTAGCACTATATTTTACAAATAGTGGTTTCCTTAACAATATAAATATTGTATTATTAACGATGATTGGTTCTTCGTTAGTAATTGCCGGTTCTTGTAGTTTAAATAACTATATCGACCGTGATATTGACCATTTAATGAATAGAACAATGGATCGTCCAACTGTGTCTGGAAGAATGAATCCTAAATGGGCACTTTACGTCGGGTTATTATTAACTCTTGTAGGAACTATTCTATTAGCATTAACGACTATTACAGCTGCTGTAATTGGATTAATAGGTGTTTTCTCTTACGTAGTACTATATTCATTATGGTCTAAGAGAACAAGTACATTAAATACAGTAGTTGGAAGTGTCTCGGGTGCTGTACCTCCATTAATTGGGTGGGCCGCAGTTGATCCAAGCCTTTCGCTGCAAGCGTGGATGTTATTCTTTATCCTATTTATATGGCAAATTCCGCATTTTCTAGCAATTGCGATTCGTAGATGTGAAGAATATCGTAATGCTGGGATTCCGATGCTACCAGTAGTACACGGTTTCTCCGTAACAAGAAGACAGATGGTTATATGGACGTTATGTTTAATACCGCTACCATTTTACTTGTACGACTTAGGTATTGTGTTTTTAACAATAGCAACATTATTAAATGTAGGTTGGGTTGCACTAGGATTTGCTGGATATAAGATGAAGAATGAGATGAAATGGGCAACACTAATGTTTATCTATTCTTTAAATTACTTAACTATTATGTATGTGTCTATGATAGTAGTCACTATTTTTTAATAGATAAGGGAAAAGAATATCGTAATTTTTTTTTGTGATTAGATTTCTTCTAATGTGAACAGAAGAAATTTATCAATACATTCTACTTCACTTACTACTTATGAAAGAGGGGTTTGATCAGGCTATGAAAAGATGGCTACCGAATTTGCGCGTATTTTCACTGTTCAGTGTACTAGCGCTGTTTTTAGCAGGATGTGGTAAACCATACTTATCTGCACTTCAGCCAGTTGGTGAAGTAGCAGATATGCAAATGTCACTAATTTTACTAAGTACTGCGATTATGACAATTGTTGTGGTTGTTGTTTCCATTATCTTCGTATACGTTGTTGTAAAATTCCGTAAACGCAAAGGTGATGAGGACTTTATTCCGAAACAAGTGGAAGGAAGCCACAAACTAGAAGTTATTTGGACTGTTATTCCTATTTTACTATTGTTAATTTTGGCAGTTCCAACTGTATCTTACACGTTTAAATTAGCTGATGTAGAAGCTATGCATAACGAGGAAGAAGATGTATTAGTTGTCGATGTTACGGCACACCTATATTGGTGGGAATTTGAATATCCAGGTTACGGAGTTGTAACTTCTCAAGACTTGGTAGTTCCTACTGATGAAAGAATCTATTTTAACTTAATAGCTAGTGATGTTAAACATTCATTCTGGGTTCCATCAGCAGGTGGAAAGCTTGATACGAATACGGATAACGTTAATAGCTTTTGGTTATCATTTGATTCAAAGCGTGCAGAAGAAGCAGGCAATTTATTCTATGGAAAATGTGCTGAGTTATGTGGACCGTCACATGCTCTAATGGACTTTAAAGTTCAAACAGTTTCACGTGCTGAGTTCGATCAATGGATTGAAAAAATGCAAAACGTAGAACACACTCCAACAACTGACCTTGCTCAAGCAGGAGAAGAAATCTTTGCACAAAGCTGTATCGGTTGTCACGCAATCTCTGGTGATGCTTCAAGTATTGCACCTAACTTAGCAAACTTTGGTGACCGTAGTCGTATTGCGGGTATTTTAGAGCATACTCCAGAAAAACTTCGCTTATGGTTAGAAGATCCAGATTCTGTGAAACCAGCGAACAAAATGACAGGTACATATGGAGAATTAAATCCAGATGAACTAGATGCTCTTGTCGAGTATTTAATGGACTTAAAATTAGAATAAAGTACTTCGAAAGGGAGGTTACACGGTGAGTACTATGGCTCAGAAAAAAGGTTTTGGCGCAACTGTTTGGGACTACTTAACAACGGTAGATCATAAAAAGATTGCGATTATGTACTTAATTGCCGGTGGGTTCTTTTTCCTTGTCGGTGGTTTAGAAGCAATGTTTATACGTGTTCAGTTATTAAAACCGGAAAGTGGTTTTCTAGAGGCTGGTCTGTATAACGAAATTTTAACAATGCATGGAACTACGATGATTTTCTTAGCAGCAATGCCGTTAATCTTTGCATTTATGAATGCTGTTGTTCCGTTACAAATTGGTGCACGCGATGTTGCGTTCCCGTTTCTTAACTCTCTAGGTTTTTGGTTATTTTTCTTTGGAGGAGTTTTCTTAAACTTAAGTTGGTTTATGGGTGGAGCACCTGATGCAGGGTGGACTTCATATGCATCCTTATCACTTGCTTCAGAGGGACATGGAGTTGACTTCTATGTTCTAGGACTACAGATTTCAGGTATAGGTACGCTAATTGCAGGGATTAACTTCCTTGTAACGATTATTAATATGCGTGCTCCAGGGATGACTTACATGCGTATGCCATTATTTACTTGGTCTACATTTGTAGCATCTGCGTTAATTTTATTTGCTTTCCCAGCATTAACAGTTGGTTTATTATTATTAATGTTTGACCGTATGTTCGGGTCTGCATTCTTTGATCCAGCCCTAGGTGGTAACACTATTATTTGGGAGCACTTATTCTGGATTTTCGGACACCCGGAAGTTTACATTTTAATTTTACCAGCATTCGGTATTTTCTCAGAGATTTTTGCAACATTCTCTAAAAAGCGTTTGTTTGGATATTCATCTATGGTATTTGCAACTGTTTTAATCGGATTTTTAGGATTCATGGTATGGGCTCACCATATGTTCACAACTGGTCTTGGACCGATTGCAAACTCTATTTTTGCTGTTGCTACAATGGCAATTGCAGTACCAACTGGTATTAAGATTTTCAACTGGCTATTTACGATGTGGGGTGGCCAAATAAAAGTAAATACAGCGATGCTTTGGGCTATTGCGTTTATTCCATCATTCGTAATGGGTGGAGTTACAGGGATAATGTTAGGTTCAGCAGCAGCTGACTATCAGTATCATGATACGTATTTCGTAGTTGCTCACTTCCACTATGTAATCGTTGGTGGGGTAGTATTTGCTTTATTCGCAGCTACTCACTACTGGTGGCCAAAAATGTTTGGTAAAGTTTTAGATGAAACATTAGGAAAAATCACTTTCTGGTTATTCTTTATTGGTTTCCATTTAACATTCTTTATCCAACATTTCTTAGGATTAATGGGTATGCCTCGTCGTATCTATACGTTCTTACCAGGTCAAGGATTTGAACTAGGAAACTTTATTAGTACTGTAGGTGCATTCTTTATGGCTGCAGGTACTATTGTATTACTTGTTAACATCGTGAAAACATCATTTAGCAAACAAAGTGTATCTGGCGATGTTTGGGGCGACGGTCGTACGTTAGAATGGGCTACTGCTTCACCACCGTTAGAGTACAACTTTAAACAAACTCCGCTTGTACGTGGCTTAGATCCACTATGGGTAGAAAAAATGGCTGGTAAAAAAGAAATGACACCTGCAGAACCTGTTGGTGACATTCATATGCCAAACGGATCAATTATTCCGTTCATTATTTCTCTTGGTTTATTTATCGCTGCATTTGGTGCGATGTATAATCAAGAGCATACGTGGGGTATTCCTGTATTAATCATTGGTCTAGTTATTACGTTTGGTTCGATGTTCTTCCGTTCAGTAATTGAAGACCATGGATACCATATTCATAAAGAAGATATTATCAATGATGATGATAAGGGGGTTGGGGCATAATGCATACTGAGGAAAAACTTACTGCTGAAACTTTCCCAGATTCGCCTGAAAAAGCAACCCTTGAAGGGAAAAATAAATTTTTAGGTTTTTGGCTCTTCCTAGGAGGAGAAACAGTATTATTTGCATCCCTGTTTGCAACTTACTTAGCATTAAAAGATTCAACTGCGGGTACTAAGCCTGGTGCAGAAATTTTCGATCTAGGATTAGTTTTTGCGGCAACGATGATCCTTTTAACAAGCTCGTTAACAAGCGTATACGCTATGTATCACATGAAAAACTTCAACTTTAGAAAAATGCAACTATGGATGTTCATTACTTGGCTACTAGGATTATCATTCTTAATTCTTGAGATTTATGAGTTCATGCACTATATTCATTTAGGGCATACTTTTACAAGTAGTGCGTTTGGTTCAGCTTTCTATACGTTAGTTGGAACACATGGTGCTCACGTATGTTTCGGATTACTCTGGATTGGTACATTATTAATCCGTTACTCCAAAGGCGGTCTTAATTTATACAACGCACCGAAGTTTTATGTAGCTTCTTTATACTGGCACTTCATTGACGTTGTATGGTTATTTATCTTTACAGTAGTATACTTAATGGGATTGGTGGGATAATCTGATGGCGAATCAAACATCAAATTCAGTTAACCCGAAGGTAGATTTAGCTTATCGTCGTAAGAAAAATGCAGAAGAAATGAAACATCAAGTAATTTCATTCGTGCTAATGATCTTTTTAACGATTATTGCATTCGTAGCAGTGGGAGCGGACATGTCTCCGCTATTCATTGTACCTGTTATCATATTGTTAGCCGTAATACAATGTATTTTCCAACTTTACTACTTTATGCATATGAATCATAAAGGTCATGAAGTACCAGCATTATTTCTATACTCCGGCTTAACAGTTGCATTAGTAACTATTTTAGCCTTCGTAACAATTATTTGGTGGTAAGACTTAAAAAGACACTTGGACATACAATACTGTCCAAGTGTTTTTTGTTATATCCTTTACTTCAATATAACCTACATACTCCAATGCTTTCTATCAACTGCTAATATCACATATGTTTGAAAAAACAGTGACGATTCTATGACAAATGCCCTTTCCTTAAACACTCTGTTACTGCCCATTCATTGAATGGTATAAAACCGTATAGTATAATAATATTTAGTAGTTTAGTGTGATTCTGTAATTAGTTTCCGTAAGGAGTGAGTATTTTGTTAAGCAACCTAGAAATTTTTGGTTTTCGAGCATTATGGAGTCCATATTTTATGGTTTCTATGATTATCGTTGCAATACTGTATATTTATGTTACTGGACGAGGAAGAGAAAGATTTGAAGGATCTGAACCTGTTTCTTTAAAGCAGAAAACATTCTTTTTACTTGGTATTGCTTTATTATACTTCTTTAAAGGCGGCCCGATAGACTTATTAGGTCATTTAATGTTAAGTGCGCATATGGCACAAATGGCTTTTTTATACTTAATCATTCCTCCGCTTTTAATTTTAGGTACTCCTGTTTGGTTATTAAAAAAATTCGTTAATCATAAAGCGATTAAACCAGCATTCAATTTCTTAACTAGACCGTTAATTGCTTTAATTTCTTTTAATGCTTTATTTTCTTTTTATCACATTCCTGTAATTTTTGATGTTGTAAAGACCGATGTTACTTTACATACGATCTATACGATATTATTGTTTATTGCTTCATTTATGATGTGGTGGCCACTAGTAGATCCACTACCAGAAGGAAATAAGATGTCTGGAATTAAGAAAATGGGCTACATTATGGCTGATGGTGTACTATTAACTCCAGCATGTGCATTAATTATTTTTGCTGATACACCATTATATGCAGCTTATTCTGATATGACTGCTTGGATGGCAGCATTAGCCTTATGTGTTCCAGCAAGCACGTTAGCAGGTTTAGACCTTGGAGGTCCCGAATTGTTTAATGCTTTACCATTATTGGAGGACCAACAATTAGGTGGTATTATTATGAAAATAATACAAGAAATTATGTACGGTAGTATGTTAGCGTACGTATTCTTCCAATGGGCAAGAAAAGAACGTGAAACAGATGATCTTGATATGAACCCCATTTTGGAAAAGAATTAATTGTAATAAAACAGCATTCAAAGGGGTGCTGTTTTAGTTTGTATCAGTTTTTTGTTGAAATAAAATGTTTAGATAAAAATATTTCGAGAGGAGCTTTTTATGGATTCTTATACAATTCCAATATTACCTACAATTAGTACGTTTTTTATTGTGTTGAGCGCAATTTTTGTAGCGATTGGTTGGTATCTAATCGCAAAAAAGAAAGTAGAAGCACATAAAAAATCAATGACTTTTGCCGCTATTTTTGCTGTTATCTTTTTTATTATATACTCTAGTAGAACAGTGTTTGTTGGAAATACAAGTTTTGGTGGACCAGATGATATTAAAATATACTATACGACATTTTTACTGTTTCATATCACTCTAGCAACGATAGGGGCGGTTCTTGGTATATACACCCTATGGACAGGTTACAAAAACAACTTAAAACGTCACCGTAAAATTGGACCAATTACGAGTATTGTATGGTTTATAACTGCAATAACTGGTGTAGCAGTTTATTTACTACTCTATGTTATCTATCAAGGTGGAGAAACAACATCGGTTATTAAAGCGATATTTGGTTTTTAATAGTAAAGAGGCACATAACGGTAACGTTACGTGCCTCTTCTTTTGTGAGAGAAGTAATTTCTATATTTTAAAATTCAATTTTATTATTCCAGCTTCTTTAGCTGAATTAAAAGCAATAATGACAAGAGGTCCAACAATAAACCCTAAAATACCAATTAATTTTAAACCGATGTACATTGCAATTAAAGTAGCTAAAGGGGATAACCCTATATGAGAACCCATTACTTTCGGTTCAACTGTTCTACGGATAATTAGCAGCACGATTGCTAAAATTGCAAGCTGTGTACCGGTACCGATATTCCCAGTAATCAGTTGGAAGATTGCCCAAGGCCCGATTATTACAATAGATCCAATAATTGGTATAAAGTCTATAATCCATACGACAAATGCCATTATTAATGCGACGTCAGGAGCAATAAATAACAATCCAATTAATGTTACAAAAAATATGATAATACTTACTAGAAATTGAGCCTTGAAAAATCCGAACACAACATAAGAAAGACGAGAAGTCATAAATTTTACTTTTTCAGCTGTCGAATCCTTTAAATGTGCATAGAAGCCTTCTTTTAATTTTGGCATATCTAGTAAAAACAGGAATAATGCAATTAAGTATACAATAAAACTAATTAAATAATTTGGAATGTCTGTGAACAAACTTTTAATTCGCTCTATGTTTACCATGTCAGTAATATTAATTCTTAGATCGTAAAGAAATTTGTCAATTTGTTCACTAATTTCATTTACTAATTCTGGTGGCAAATCTTCAGACGCGTTTGTTATATTTTGTTCCATATCACGCCAAACCCGATTTACCTCGTTTATATAAGAGGGAGCATTTTCTACAATTTTAATCCCTTCTGTTATTACTTTAGTTGTAATAAAGTATCCGATAACACCGATAGACATAACAAAAAGAAGAAAAATAACTAAGACAGATAAACTTCTTTTCCATTTCGCCTTATTTTGTAATAGGGAGACGAGTGGTTCTAAAAATAGTGCAGTAATAAAAGCAATAATTAAAGGTACAGAAACAGGTAAAATAAAATAGCTAATTGTTATTATTACAGCCACAATTAGGATAATGAGAATTAAACGTTTTATAGATTGCGTGGTCAATGGGGTACTCCTTTCAAACAAATACTTTCCTTTATTATATTATGCTTTTTAAACTATGAACAGTAATATTATTCGATATTAGCACAGTATATGGAAACGGGGAAAATAAAAAAACGCATACAAATGCGTTTTTTATTTAATCTTATCGATTTCCTCTTTTAATTGGCTTAGTAATGTTTTACTAGTTGTTACGATGTTGGCAGGGAAGCTTTCTCCTTCACCATATTCCACACCGTGTGGGTAATAGTGTTTTCCTAATAAAGGAGTAAGTAGTTTTACGATAGCATGTTTACCACCAACATCTCCTTCAATAGCATATGCTTGAACTCGTAAATAGTAAGTCGACCCTTTACTTTCGAACTTTTTGTCAAAGGTTACTCGTTCGTAATCCCATTGATCAGCTAGAACAAAGCCTAAACCTTCCATAACATGTGCAAGTCGCGATAATTCAACAACTTCAGATTCTAATCCTATGTTTTCAATTCTCATTATATGTACGCCCCTTTCTATGTATAAAACAAAATGCTCCTAATTAATAATAGTACGAAAGAGAAGAAGTTTCAACGATTGTGTGAAACTTCTTTTTTATATGTTTAAAAATTGTCATGTTTTCGTCTCAATTGGTCAAACTATAAATGGGAAAAAGTTGGCTAGTAACTAAATTGGAAGGGGTGAAAAACGTGAAAAAAATACTAGTTTCTATTTTTCTTTCTGTGTTTGTACTAATTAGTGTCCCGTCTTTTGCATTTGGACAAGGAACAGATACATATACAGTGAAAAGTGGGGATTCTCTTTGGAAAATTGCTCAACGATATCAAATCGGATTGTCAGAAATAATTTCTGCTAACCCACAATTTTCTAACCCAAATCTAATATATCCAGGTCAAAGGGTAACGATTCCGCTAATAGATAGTATAAAGGCAATTGAGCGAGAAGTTATTCGGTTAACAAATCAAGAGCGTGCCAAAAATGGTTTGCCTAGCTTAAAAGAAGATTGGCAATTATCAAGGGTAGCAAGATATAAATCAGCCGATATGCGAGATCAAAATTATTTTTCACATAATTCGCCAACGTATGGCTCTCCATTTACAATGATGCGAAACTTTAATATACAGTATAGAACTGCCGCGGAGAATATTGCAGCAGGGCAACGTACTGCTCAAGCTGTTGTTCAACAGTGGATGAATTCACCAGGACATCGAGCAAACATATTAAAGGCAGATGTAACTTACATCGGTGTTGGATATGCAGAAGGTGGTTCTTATGGGACGTATTGGACCCAAATGTTTATTTCTAAATAGTAAAGCATAGAGGTGATGTTAGTGCAAACAGTTAGAGATGTAATGACAACTAATGTAGACGTATGTACACCATTGGATAACGTATACGAAGTAGCGCTGAAAATGAAAGATCTTAATGTAGGTGCTATACCAATTGTTGAAAATAATCAATTAGTAGGAATGATTACTGACAGAGATTTAGTAGTTAGAGGTATCGCTGAGAAGCATCCTGGTTCCAATTCTGTTACAGACGTAATGAGCGACCATTTAATAACGATTGACCCTAATGCATCGTTACAGGAAGCGAGTACATTAATGGCGGAACATCAAATTCGTAGACTTCCGGTTGTAGAAAATGGGCAATTAATCGGAATTGTCTCGTTAGGAGACTTAGCTACAAATCAATATTCAGATGAGCAAGCAGGTGTTGCATTAAGTGAAATATCTGAACAAGATCATCAATAATTAGAATAAATTGGGACAAGTCGATTGGACTTAGTCCCGTTTTCTTTTTTCATGATGATATTAATCTTGCTCTGAAAAAATTTGGTATGATAGAGAAAAAAGAGGTAATAAATGAATTATATGAAAAACTCTATGAAAATAAAGAAAACTAGAATGAAATGATAACTTCGTTAATATAGTAAAAGTAAAAGTAAAAGGAGGGAGAAGTTTGAGGAATATACTTACTATTATTGTTATCGCAATTTGTGCGGCATTAATAATACCATTTCAATCAACTTTTATAGATTTTGAACCTAAGGATGAAGACTTAGTTGCTCAAGAGTTAAGGAGCGAGAACGAATTAGAAGAAGAAACAATATCTATTCTACCCGTTCATAAAGATATTCAAGTTATGGAAGGGGTAGGAAGCTGGATTAGTAAAACTGACACCGAACTTATTTCTTCATTTGGGGAACCAGACCGTATTGATTTATCACCATATGATTACGAATGGTGGGTATATAATAATTCACTAGAAAATTATGTTCAATTTGGTGTAAGCGAAGGAGTCATCGTCACTGCATATGTAATTGGGGAAGAAGTACAAAATGACCCATTTGTTATAGGAACTAATTATGAAGAAGTAAAACAAAAATTTGCATTTGAATCGGCAATTAATGTTGACTATGATAGTGGATCGTACCGATTTCAATTAAAAGATGAAAACCTTATTACTCGTCCACTTTTAAAAATCGGGGATGTGTTCGTACAGCTTTATTTTGATTCATTTGAGCAAACGTTATCAAGCATACGATTTTTAGACAAGGAAACTTTAATAAAGCAGCGACCATATGAGTTAGTATACAGAGGAACATTAATTGACCCAGAATCAAAAACAGAAGAAGAATGGCAATTAATTGAACAAGGAACCGCATTACAAATTATCGACTTTACGAATATTCTTAGGGAGCGCTTCCAGTTAAGTCCTGTTGAGTGGCATGAGGAAACCGCAAAAGTAGCTTATTTACACAGTAAAGATATGAACAATAATGATTATTTTTCTCATTCCTCACCAACAGAAGGAACTCTTTCAGAAAGGCTAACGAAAGGTAATGTAAGCTTTTTATTAGCAGGGGAAAATATAGCAGCAAAATATGTAGACGGAGTAGCAGCAGTAGAAGGTTGGCTCAATAGTGAAGGGCATCGAAATACATTACTAAATGAAAATTTTACTCATCTCGGGGTAGGAGTTTATGAAAAATACTATACACAAAACTTTATTCAAACGTGGAAACAATAAAAGCTCGCTTGTAGCGAGCTTTTATTGTTTATCTATACGTTTATAGTCATTAAAAATAAACGTTTTGCCTTCCCAATAGCCTATAAGTTTAACTAATTCTCCAGCATTAGGAGGACTTTTCGTCCATTCCTTTGTTAGTCTTTCTCTACGTTCAACTCTAGTTATTTTTCCATCCTTATATATATTTAAATGGGTAATCATAATGTGAAAATCGTAATAAAACCGCTTCTTTTCATAATAAACGTCTGTTACTTCTCCAACTATGACTGATTCTTCCTTTACTTCTGTTACACTAAGCCATTTTTCTTTATATTTTTTTCGATTCTTTTTAGCTAGAATATAAAAGTAAATAATTAATATTGGAATAACAACAGCGGTAACCATAAAATAGGATCACCTTTTTCGATTTATAATAAAAAAACTACCAGTACTATGAGCAATTAGTTTATGATTTTCTGAAAAAACTTTACCTTCTACAACAATAATTTTCGAACCTTTATGGATGATATTTGCTACGCAACGAAACGCATCACCAATTCCAGGCTTTAAAAAGTTAACTTTCATTTCAGTTGTTACAACGGCTTTATCGTCTGGTAAACTGTTGTTTGCTAACGTTCCCATCGTTGAGTCTAATATTGTAGCGGTTAATCCTCCATGCAAAATACCAATTGAATTATTTAAAAGTGTACTGTTTTGGACCGTTAACGTTAGCGTCCCGTTTTCTTCATCAAAGTCCCTCTCCATTCCGAACAATGCACCTACGAAAGTGCTGTAGTCCCCATTTCTTTTTCTTTTAAAACTATGTAATAGTAGTGCTGCTTCAGCTAATTCTTCGTCAGTTGCTTCTTTTAAATAATTTCCCCAATCCTCACGTAAATCCAATTTCCTCATCCCTTTTCATTTACCTCTTTCTTCATATAATAACAGTCCTTTCTTGGTAAGAAAATGAAATAGCTTAAAATTTATTATTTCTAATTGCAGGAAAAACAAAGAGAAGAAAATAGGCGAACGTATGACGAATGCAACCCATACAATAAAATAGGCATATGATGGAATGAGGTGAGAGGATGGCTAAAAGTAACTCAAAACAGGAGAGTATTAAACAATTTAAAGAATTTGTCAAAAGGCATCCGAAACTTGTACAAGAAGTTCGTGGGAGTAAAAAAACGTGGCAAGACCTTTTTGAGGAATGGTACTTATTAGGTGAGGAAGACCCTGTATGGGAGCAATACGGTGATGGTCAACAATCCTCAAGTAAAGAAGAGGAGAAAAGTGGGGCTAAATCAGAATTTATTCCAGTAGTATTACAAACTTTAAAAAACATGGATATGAATAAAGTGCAATATCATTTAACAAATGTAAATAGTGCAATAGGCAATATACAACAATTATTACAACAGTTTATTCCTTCTAATCGCCAAAGTAATTCTTCATCACAAGGTCCTAAAAATCCTTTTACATTTCGTAAAGATTAAGGAGATACATTTTAATGAGAAAAGAAGTGTATGATTACATTCAATCCAAAAAAATTTTAAAGCAATTTATTAAAGAACAGCCGATTTGGTACCGTAAATTAAGTAGGGACCCGAATAGCGCTGCAGAAATGGAATTAGCAGCAATGCAATATTATAAGCAGACAATTCCGCACAAAGTTGAAAAATTCCAAAATTCAGTGCAAATGGCCTCGATGATGGTTCATATGTTTCAATCGATGAAACATATGGATTAAGAAAATTAAATTTGCTTAAAGGAATAGAAAATGAGTACCCTTCCAACAATAGTAATAATGACTACTGGAAGGGGAGTACATAGCATGAAAAAAATGATTACGGTTTTATGTATATTTTTCATATGTTTAATCGGGTGTCAACAAGAGAAACCAGAAGCACTTGTTGTTACAGGGTTACCAACACATTTTTCAGATATAGCTTTAAAAAAATATAATAGCAGTAATAAGGAAAAAAAGTTAACAATGGAAGTACATCACTTTATAAAAGACAACAAAGTTTATATTGAATGTATCGTTACTCCAGATTTTCAATTTAATAAAGGAACGACTAAAAAAGAAGGGAAAGGTTATTTAGAAGTATATAATAACGGGAAGAAACTGGATGAGTTTACTTCTGGTGCTTTTATTTTAACAAACTTACCGAAAGGGAAAAATAAAATAGATATTATGTTAAAATATAACGACAAATCAGATTACGGTTTAGTTAAAAGTTTTACGGTTGAATTGGACTAGATATATTATACAAAAACTTTATAGCATGATATAGTAATTATGGAGGTGTCTATAAATGATTGCCACTTTAGAAAAGATACTACTATTAGATCGTGCTGAAGAATTAGCAAAAATGATTTTACAGTCAGAAGAAATGGCTGACTATTATAAATGTCTTGATGATGTGAGAGAAGATCGTGAAGCTCAGCAGCTAATTAAGGCGTTCAATGATATAAAAGATAAATACGAAGAGGTACAACGTTTCGGTAAGTATCATCCTGACTATCATTCCGTTTCAAGAGAAACAAGAGAATTGAAAAGAAAGGTGGACTTGCACGATACAATATATGCTTTTAAGCAGGCTGAAAAGGCAGTACAAGAATTACTAGATGAAATAAGTGTACTAGTCGGAAGAGCTGTTTCAGAACATATAAAAGTTCCAACTGGAAATCCTTTCTTCGATTCCTTATCAAGCTGCGGCGGAGGCTGTGGTTCTGGTGGCGGATGCTCTTGTAGTGCATAATTTAGAAAAAGGCTGACAATTTTAGTCAGTCTTTTTTTACCGATTTTTAAGGCGGATACAATCCTCACATAAGTTACCACAACAAAACATTTTTTCTTGTGGAACAAAAAAGCGATGACGAAATACGTAAATATTGTCGCTTTTTCTAACAAAATTTGTTTTTACTGTTACTCTTTGTTTATACATAGCTTTTTTTGAGCATATTTTTATTGTTTGGAGGAGTAAATCCAAATCCGCATCTACAGCTGGTGTTATATAAATAAATGGAATGCCGGTAATATCTTTTCGTTCACAAAGTTGAATGATTGAGTTACTGTTCATTTCTGTTAAAAAAATTGCCCAAATAGTTTGTAGGGACATGTTTAGTACCACCATTTCATAACATTATATATATTATTATTTTATCTTTTTCATTTACGTGATAAAATGACACTAGAAATGTTTTCTATTAAAGGAGAAATTACAATGTTGACTGATCGGCAAGGGGTAATCGTTTGGCTTTACTCATTAAAACAAGCTAAACTGTTGAGACGTTATGGAAACGTCATTTATATATCTAAAAAATTAAAATATGGGATATTTTATTGTAATATGGAGGAAACTGCTTCTCTTATTGAGAAATTGGAAAAGCAATCTTTTGTAAAAAAAGTGGACGTGTCTTACCGTCCGTACGTTAAAACACAATATGAAAATTCAAGACCAGATAAAGCAAAAGAATATGATTATAAGATGGGACTATAAAAAGCAACGAATTGATGTATATTCGTTGCTTTTTATTTTCTATTTACTTTAACGGTTGTAAAATATGATTCAATCTTAGGACGCCGGTTAAATATTGATAATACAATTCTTTTTCTTTATAGTAAGTGGATGGTTTTACTTCGAGTTCAATAATATTTTTATTTAATTGAGATGCTAGTTGTTCAAATAACTCAAATCGTTTTGTTCGTTTCTCTTTAGGGCTAGGAATTCCTTCTAATGTCATATATAAAGCTTGAAAATCACCAACAGATGTTGGTTTCATAATGACAACAAATGAACAAACATTACGGTCATTTTTATTCGTATGTAATAATAAAAGCTGATCTACTCTTTCTTTATTATAACGAGCCAGCTCTAGCAATTCATATAAATCAGAGTAGCCTTCACCGAGTTCTATAAATCTTTGTATCAATTGTTATTGCTCCTCTCTAAGTTCCTGCTCATACTTTATCACGTTCAAGCTTTTTTTAAAAGAGTGACAAAATGAGAATGCTGGAAATAAATTAGGGCAGTTGTTTTGTGTTATGAATTAGTGCGTATCATAAGGTGTTTTATAAAAAAAAAACCCTGCAATTTAATAGTGCAGGGTCCCTCTATTACTTGGTGACCAAGTAAAGAAGGCAAAGGGAGAGGAGAAACCGGAGGAAGAACTTATGGGGAAACGTAAGTCTTCTCCGCGGTTGGCAACAACATCACGTAAAAGGATGTTGTTATTTGTCATTATGAACCAAATAAAGAAAGAGTATACACTTTTTGTAAAATTACCTTATGAATAATCTTCTGAGCCTTTTCTTATGAAGTCGATTATGATAGGATATTGTTGAAATTTAATTTGAAAGTTATAAAGATTGTGGTGAGTGGATGAGAGTAGTTTCTGGGAAATTTAAAGGTAGACAATTGAAAGCTGTACCAGGTATGAATACGAGACCTACTACAGATAAAGTGAAAGAATCATTATTTAATATTATTGGTCCTTACTTTACAGGTGGATTAGTTCTTGATTTATTTGGTGGTAGTGGGTCATTAGGTTTGGAATCGTTAAGTAGAGGGATGGATCACGTAATCTTCGTCGATAAAGATGGTAAAGCGATACAAACGATTAAAAGTAACGTTGAATCATTACAAGTTGAGAAGCAAGTAGAAATATATAGAAATGATGCGGGACGTGCTTTGAATGCAATACAAAAACGAGATCTTCAATTTGATTTAATTTTGTTAGATCCTCCGTACAAAAGACACCAATTAGAACAACTTATACATAAAATGAGTGATTTTAAGCTGTTAAAAAGTAATGGTCAAATAGTAGCTGAACATAGTAATGATGTGGTTTTACCTGACGTGATTGGGAACTTTTCTATTCAAAAGCAAGAAACGTACGGCATTACCGTAATTACCGTTTTTAAATGGAGTGAAGTGGTGAAGGGGGAAGGGGAAATATGACAAGCATTGCAATTTGCCCAGGGAGTTTCGATCCGGTAACAAATGGACATTTGGATATAATTAAAAGAACATCTAAAATCTTTGATAACATTTATGTTTGTGTGTTAAATAATGCAGCAAAAAACCCGTTGTTTACCGTAGAAGAACGAATTCAACTGTTAGAAGAAGTAACAAAAGATTTACCTAATGTTAAAATAGAATCATTTCAAGGACTATTAATTGATTATGCAAAAAGTAAAAATGCTACATCAATCGTAAGGGGATTGCGTGCTGTTTCAGACTTTGAATATGAAATGCAAATTACTTCAACAAACAGAGTGTTGGATGAAACTATCGAAACATTATTTATGATGACTAACAATCAATATTCCTTTTTAAGTTCGAGTATTGTTAAGGAAATTGCAAAATATAACGGTGAAGTATCGGAGTTAGTACCTCCAATAGTAAAAAAAGCATTGCAAGAGAAATATAATATGTAACATAGCCAAAAAGAGGCTGAGACAAAACTAATATTATCATGATAAAAGATGAACAATTGTAGAATTAGCGGAGGAAATATACGTAGACTCCAGCGGGAGGAAAGGCATAGGTGAGACCCCGCAGTGCGAAGCACGAGGAGGCTCACCAGCCGCCCGCGGAAAGCGAAGTATATTTCCGGAGCGGCTTATTTCGACTCTACTTTTTTGTTCGTCTTTTATTTTGATAAAAATAGTTATGTCCCAACCTCTTATTTTTATTTTAAGTTAGGACGCCAGTTTCTATAAAGAATCCACGTGTATATCCATAAAAATAATAAAGTGATAAATGGACCGTAAACTGTTATTGTTTCATACACTTTTTCTATCCATGTTAGATCTTTTAATGGAGCAAAAACGGGAGATTCACCTGATGTTTGCTCAAATCCACCTAATTTTTCATTTAAAGGGCTCCATAGCAAGTACGCGTAAATACCAGCTATGAAAGCGTGTATTATTCGAGCAAAGAAAAAAGGTTTAAATCTAATATCAGTTTCAGCAAGTATACTAGCCACTTGGGCATGTACACTTAGGCCACAAAATGCTAAGAAAAAACTAGTGAGAATTACTTGTTCCTTTAATGTAGCTGTAGTTACCTCGCTCGTCAGTTTCGCCCCTAACGTAATTTCAAAAAAGCCGGATATTAAAGGTATACTTAAATCTGTTGAGAAGCTTAATAATGCTAAAAATATAGTAACAAAAGTTGCAATGATGCTCGTTATTTGTACGAGTGCTAAAATATTATTTAAAACGGAAAAGATTATAATAAAGCCACCAATCATTAATAACGTCTGTACAGAACTCGAAACAGCGTCTCCTAACATTTTACCTAGTGGTTTACTATTTTTTACTCGCGTTTCGTGTAACGCGTCAAAAGCATGGCCGAAAGTTAACTTTTTTGATGTATTATTTTTATTTTCATCAACAGGATGAGAGTACTCGTGAAATCTCATAATAACACCAACAGTAATGTTACCAAGATAATGTGCTAATGCCAGCAAGATTCCTATCTTTGGGTTATGAAAAAAACCTACCGCAATAGCGCCGAAAATAAACAATGGATTAGAAGAGTTAGTAAAAGAAACTAGTCTCTCTGCCTCTATAGCTGAAATTTGTTCTTCTTGGCGAAGTCTTGCAGTAAGTTTTGCTCCAGATGGGTAACCAGAGGCCATACCCATTGCGAGGACAAAACCACCTACTCCAGGAACTTTAAAGATAGGTCTCATTAAAGGTTCAAATAATACTCCAATGAAAGCGACAACACCAAAACCTATCAGTAACTCACTTACGATAAAAAACGGTAATAAGGAAGGGAAAACAACCTCCCACCACATTTTTAAACCACGTAAAGAAGCCTCTAATGCAGCTTGAGGATAAATGATTAAAGAAATCGTGAAAAAGGTAATAATACTTGCGAAAATGAAAGTTTTGAATTTTGAGCCATTCAATATTTATGCCTCCTATAGTAATGTCACAAAAAGTTGTTGAATGTGTGCAAGTTTATTTTAGTGTAAGAATGAAGTTGATTTTGGTAGAATAGTTATAATTAACAAGTAGCTTGTTAAAGAAAAAAAGTTTGTCCACCCTACATTTCAATATACGTATGTATATATAAAATTTAGAACAACAAATTAATATACATTGTTTGGAGGAGAAATGTTGAGAGAACCGACGATAGGGTTAGCGTTAGGATCAGGAGGAGCTAGAGGTTTTGCCCATTTAGGTGCATTAAAAGTACTGCAAGAAGAAAATATACCTGTTAGCTTACTGGCCGGCTGTAGCATGGGTGCTCTTGTAGGAAGTTTATATGCTGTCGGACATGAAATGGAAAGCATGTACAAAATAGCAAAAGCATTTCAGCGGAAATACTATTTAGATTTTACCGTTCCGAAAATGGGGTTTATTAGTGGGAATCGTGTAAAACAGCTTATTCACATGTTTTCGAAAGGTCAAAATATAGAAGATTTAGCAATCCCATTTGCTGTTATTGCAACCGATATTGAAACTGCAGAAAAGGTTGTTTTTACAAAAGGTCCAATTGCGGATGCTGTTAGAGCGAGTATTTCTATTCCAGGAATATTTGTACCTGTAGAATTAGATGGAAGGTTGCTTGTCGATGGAGGCGTGGTTGATCGGGTACCTGCTAGTGTTGTTAAAGAGATGGGGGCAGATATCGTTGTTGCAATTGATGTTTCTTACGTTAAAACGAATGAAGGAATAGATTCCATTTTTGATGTAATCTTACAAACAATTGATATTATGCAAAATGAATTAGTAAAAAAAAGCGAATTAGAGGCAGATGTGATGGTCCGGCCGCCTGTTGCTCATTATAGCTCACGTGCATTTACAAATATTGAAGAAATTATCCAAATCGGGGAAGAGGAAATGAGAAAGCACATTCCCTTTATTCGGCAAGCAGTGGAAAACTGGAAGGAGCGACAAGTGGATGAAAAATAAAAGGATATATGGAAGAGCATTAGTTGTAGGAATTATTTTAGCAGTTATTTTAAATTTTATTACTTTACCTTATTATGTGACGAGGCCAGGATATGCACAAGATTTAAGGCCTATCGTAATGGTAGAAGATCGTTATGAAGATGAAGGCAGGTTTATGTTAACAACAGTAAAAATGAGTAAGGCAAATATATTTACATACTTAATGGCAAAATGGGATGAATATCAATTTATTTATCCATTAGAGCAAATTAGAAGTGAAGGGGAAACAGATCAAGAATACAACCATCGTCAATTATATTACATGGAAGATTCGAAAGAAACGGCGATAAAAGTTGCTTATGAAAGAGCCGATAAAGAAGTAAATATAATATCTAAAGGTGTATATGTATTAAGAACTGTCGCCAATATGCCAGCAGCAGATTTATTACAAATAGGTGATAGAATAGTGGAAGTTGATGGTATAGAAACACCAAATTCAGATGTTTTTATGGGGCTGGTAGGGGAAAAAGCAGTAGGAGATACGCTAAACGTTACTTTTGTTAGAGATGATGAGGTTGATACAGTTCCAATAACTTTACAGCCATTCCCAGATGAACCAGAAAGGGCAGGTGTCGGAATACAACTCGTTACCGATTTAGAAATTACAACTTCACCTAACGTTGAAATTGACTCAGCAAAAATTGGCGGCCCCTCTGCAGGCTTAATGTTCTCTTTAGAAATTTATAATCAGCTAATGGACGAAGATATAGCAAAAGGCTATAAAATTGCAGGTACTGGTACAATCAATCAAAATGGAGAAGTAGGTCGTATTGGTGGGGCTAAGCAAAAAGTATATGCAGCCCATAAGTCAGGAGTGGACTACTTCTTTGCACCATATGAAAATGGAGCGGAAAATTCTAATTATAACGAGGCAGTGGCTGCAGCTGAAGACATTGGCACTAAAATGGTAATCGTCCCAGTGAACACTTTTGATGATGCACTAAATTATTTAAAAGACTTACAGCCGAAAAATTAACTTATAATTTTCCACTATAGTACACCTTTATTACGTTTAAACGAAATATGTCCAGACACTATAATGAAAAGTTTCCAACTCACTACGATTTAAATAATGACCAAAAAGTCCTGAAGTCAGTTTCTACTGATTTTAGGACTTTTTGGTTCAAACAAACTTTCTTAATTCCTCATCAAAGCGAATCGGAGGCTGAGAAAACTCCTTATGAATAAACGCGCTTCTCTCTGGCTCACTGAGCGGTATAGAATAAGCGATAGTGGCCTTTTTATCTAGTGCTAACCCATCATCGCTAAATGACGCTACATTAGAAATAATAGGTATAGTTATATCTTTTTTGATTTCTCGTAAGTAATGTTGACCTGCTTTCGACATTCCTAATAATCGTACATAACTATATTCCTTTTTTTCTGTTACCCTTTTCATTTCGTCCTTCGTTGTATTTGTTAAAATATGAGTACACATCCGTTGTAATCTTGTCCATGTATACCTTTTCGTTTTTAACATAGTCATAAATTCCTGAAAAGTTTTGCTTTTTTTCATACATTCCTGTAACCTATATTCAATACCTTCTTCGACTTCATAAAAAGTTCTTAATTGTTCTGGAGTACTACATAAAATTTTATATTTTAAAAGTGAATAATAGTCTTCCCAGCGATGAAACGATTTTATTTGTTGGAGAACAGAAAAGGTGGGAGCTGGTACATAATCTTGAACATGTTGTATCTCTCTATTTGTCTCAAATAAATGCTTTCTAATTGCAGTGGCACTAGCAATGTTCGATGGATAAAGTTGCTCATCATGGTAACCGGCAGTAGTTCTCCCAATTGTAAAAGGTTGAATAGGACTTCCTAGTTCTAATACTGCTTTAACATAATGGAAACCTAATATATTATTAGGCTGCGTTAGATCGATTACATTTTCATTTTGAAAAGTTTCTGAAAAGGCGAGAGATGATGCTTTCGGATAGCTGTTACCTTCCTTTATGTATTTTTGTACTGAGGAATGATAGGGATCACTTTTTTCTCCCATTAACTGCACCGTCCGATTAAAGTCTTCAATATTACCTTGTTCACTACCGAAACAAAATGAATCTACTCGTAATTCTGAGAGAATAGAGACAGCACCAGTAGCAAACACCTCTGCTTTCTGAGTGGCAAATGCATATGGTAATTCAACGACGATGTCAATCCCATTTAGTAGTGCCATTTTTGTTCTTTCCCATTTAGAAACGAGTGCAGGCTCACCTCGTTGTAAAAATTGTCCGCTCATTACGGCAATGACAACATCTGGGTTTGTTAAGTTTTTCGATTGCTGTAAATGATATAAATGTCCGTTATGAAAAGGGTTGTATTCTACAATAACTCCTAAAGCTTCCATCATATACTCCTTATCATGATCGTTTTTGGTAGTATTTAACTGTTGCAATAATTTCAAATATTATTAGACAACATTATACTGTAAAGAAAAAATATTGACAAATAAATCTACGGAAGCTATAATTACTTTTGTTGCCTTGAGGTGATTATATTGTTGAAATGGTCATTAATGCAGCTAAACCTTTTTACACATAAAGGATTATATATCGATGAAACAGTTGATTTGAACGACATTACTGCCGTTGATTCATCTATTCGGTCTATTAGTCCTGTGCATGTAACAGGTCGAGCTGATTTAAGTTCTAAAAAAGCTACGTTCCATCTTAAAATAGAAGGTACGATGATTTTACCTTGTACAAGAACGTTAGTAGATGTGAACTTTCCTTTTACAATTGAAACGAAGGAAACCTTTTTATTTGAAACTGCTAGTTATACTGAAGAAGATGAAGAAATTCATGTTCTTCAAGGAGATGTTGTTGATTTAATTCCTATTATTAAGGAAAATATTCTTCTCGAAATACCGATGCAAATCTATGCTGATTCTATAAATGAAGAAGGTGCAGCACCACAATCTGGTAAAGGTTGGAGTGTTGTTGAAGAAGAAGAACAAGGAGACAAAATTGATCCAAGATTAGCAGGTCTAGCAAAATTCTTTGAAAAAAAAGATGAGTAGCTAAAAAAGGAAATGAATGATACACTCTTTAAGGAGGTGGGAAGAATGGCTGTACCTTTTAGAAGAACGTCTAAAACTGCGAAAAGAAAACGTCGTACACATTTTAAACTACAAGTTCCTGGTATGGTAGCATGCCCAAGCTGTGGTGAAGCGAAATTAGCACACCGCGTATGTAAAGCTTGCGGTACTTACAAAGGGAAAGAAGTAGTAAATAAATAATGAGGATATAAATCCTTTACACAAAAAAGCACAAGGCAAATGTCTTGTGCTTTTTGTGTAAGTAAAATTATAAATACATACTTGTGTTCGTTCAATCATGTTTCTTATAGTAAGTAAAAAGGGGGAATAGTAGGGATGGATAATACTAATAAAACAATCGTACATATTGATGAATATCATTTTTTATGGTTCGTTATTAACAGACCAGATAAAAGAAATGCTATTGACTATGATGTTATGGAACAATTAAATAGGGCAATACAGATTGCAAAAACAAATGACTCTATTAGAGGGTTTGTCATTACAGGAACAGGGGATAAAGCTTTTTGCTCAGGCGGAGACTTAACAGTATTTCATCGCTTGAAAACAAAAGAAGAAGCATACTCCATGCTGTCTAAAATGGGTAACATATTATATGAGTTATTAACCTTGCCTATCCCAACATTTGCTTTACTAAACGGAACCGCAGTCGGTGGTGGATGTGAAATTGCTAGTGCGTGTGATATAAGAGTAGCGTTACATAATAATGTGAAGATAGGATTTGTTCAAGGGAATTTAGGAATTACAACTGGCTGGGGAGGAGCTACAATGCTAATGGAAAAACTTCAACCCGCCGACGCCTTAACCTTATTATATTCAGGTAAAATATATAATGTAGAGATGGCCAAACATCTTCATTTTATTCAATCAATGCAACCTTTAAGCACCCGTCAACAACAAAGTGAATATATAGATAACCAGCTTGTACAATCAGCTAATGTTTTGCGTAGTTATAAAAGCGCTCTCATTAAAAAGTGGGTGTTTAGCAATGTTCAAGAAAGAATGGCTGAAGAAATTAATACTTGTGCTATGTTATGGGCACGAGATGAACACCATGAAGCTGTTCAAAGTTTTTTAAATAAATAAGAGATCGGGCAACAACAGGGAGGTAACTAACAATAAAAAAGGTAAATCCCTCGTAAAAGTTTCACATTTGCCCATTTTCGTCGTGCTGAATAACGGAATTCTCCTACCTTTTTGTATATCCTTTTAGTCTATCTTTTCTATTTATTGCATATGTATAGGATAAAAAGTGTGTTAGGGGGATTCCAAAATGACAACGGTTCGACAAGATGCTTGGACACAAGACGAAGATATGTATTTAGCCGAAGTGGTCTTAAGATATATACGAGAAGGTGGAACACAATTAGCTGCGTTTGAAGAGGTTGGAAGAAAATTATCAAGAACATCTGCAGCATGTGGATTTAGATGGAATTCTTATGTGAGAAAACAATATAAAACAGGTATTGAATTGGCTAAAAAGCAAAGAAAAGAATTAAAATTAGAACAAGAAACAAGTGCTGCTCCAGTTCAAAAATGGGTGGAAAATCAAGAAGAAGGCGATAAAACAGCATCTCTTTCTATTCCGAAAGTAATTGCCTACTTACAAGAGTTAGAAGAAGTAGAACAAAAATTTATAAACTTAAGAGAAGAAAACGATACTTTGAAAAAAACAGTAATGAAGCTAGAACACGATTTGCAATTACTTACTGAAAGAAAAGAGGAACTTGAACGTTCTGTACAATTAGTGGAGGAAGATTATAAAGCATTAATTGAAATTATGGATCGTGCAAGAAAAATGGTTGTTTTACAGGAAGAAGAAAAGAATAAAGTTAAATTTCAATTAGATCGAATTGGAAGTTTAGAGAAAGTGGAGAAATAAAATAAAGGTTAGACCTAAACACGGTCTAACCTTTATTCATCCTTTAATGGTTTTCGTAAGTGTGCTTAATTAAGCTTCTAACTCTTCAGTGCTTTGAGCGGAGACTCCTTCTGGATACCATACAAGTGGATTTTCACCTAAATCACGCTCCATATTATAATGAACAGGAGTAAAGCCCATTTTTGTCCAAAAAGCATCACTTTTTACTCTAGGGTTTGTTTTAATAGGTAAGCCGAAGCTTTTTGCGAATTCAACAAGCTCACGACCGAACCCTTTATTTTGATATTTTTGTATTACTTCTAATTTCCAAAGCTCTACATAATCTTGTTTTGGCTCGAAGTACTGATCGAATCTTTTATCTTTACGGTAAAGACTCATTCTAGCAACAAGTTTTTCACCGTAATAAATGCCGTAAAAAGGAGACTCGCTATCGTTTTCGATAATGTTTGCTTGTAAATCTTCTAACATGGACAGTTCTTGTAATCCATATTCTCTAAACTGTTTAAATTCTTCTAACGTTTTATAATTGATGGATAGTTTTTGTACAGTCATAAAAAATCCCCCTTTGATTGTCTAAACATACATTTTATATGACTAACATATAACTGGAAAGTAAGGTCTCCATTAATCATATCGAATGTTATCTATTTTCATACATTTATTATACAACAAAAAAACAAAACATTCTGCAATTATTTACGTAAGCGTTTGCAAAATAAAGAAGGAATACATCAGTTTATGTAGAAATAAATAAATGATGGCCAATATTTTTTGTAGCTTTAAAGAGAGGGGTACTTTCATTGCAAAAAATTTTAATCGCGAACAGAGGAGAAATTGCTGAAAGAGTCATTCGTACTTGTAGAAATTTAGGGATAGAAACGGTGGCCGTTTTTTCGGAAGCCGATAAAGATATGCCATATGTAACTTTAGCTACAAGTGCACACCATATAGGTGGCGCACATCCGCAACAATCGTATTTAAATATGGAGCAAATTATAAAAGTAGCGAGAGAAGAAAAGGTAGATGGAATACATCCTGGCTATGGCTTTTTGAGTGAAAACAGTGCTTTTGCTAGAGAAGTGCGTGAAAACGGATTTATTTTTATTGGGCCGTCAAGTGATGTGATTCGGTTAATGGGGGATAAACTGCAATCACGTCTTGAAATGATTAAAGCAAACGTTCCAGTTATCCCAGGCTCAGATAAGCCTTTAACGAGTGTGGAGGAAGCTTATTCGTTAGCTGAAACAATAGGATTCCCTGTCATGTTAAAAGCAAGTGGTGGCGGAGGAGGAATTGGGATGCATAAGTGTGAAAACAGTGAGGACATTCGTCTGCAGTTTGAAGAAACGAAAAAACGTGCAAAAGCATACTTCAATAATGATGACCTATTTATTGAAAAGTATATAGGAAATGCACGTCATATCGAAGTGCAAATAGTTGGCGATAGCTACGGGAACGTTCTCCATTTACACGAACGTAATTGCTCTGTACAAAGAAGAAATCAAAAAGTAATCGAAGAAGCTACTAGCCCTCATTTACCAGAGGAAGTTCGTAGTAAACTTTATGAGGCAGCGGTAAATGCAGCGAAACAAGTAAATTATTATAATGCAGGTACAGTAGAGTTTATTATGGATGAAAATAATAATTTCTACTTTTTAGAGATGAACACAAGATTACAAGTTGAGCATGCTATTTCAGAAGAAATAACAGGAATTGACCTCGTTGAATGGCAAATATTAATTGCTAATGGCGAAAAAATTCCTTTATCCCAAAATGACATTAATGTTAATGGACATTCGATAGAATATAGGGTGTACGCAGAAGATCCAGTTAAATTTTTCCCTTCACCTGGACAAATTGTAGATTGGAATTTTCCTGTAGAGGAAAATGTTAGAATTGATAGTGGGTATGGTTCGAACTTAAAAGTTACACCTTTTTACGATCCATTAATCGCAAAAATTATAGTAACTGCAAGTTCTAGAGAAGCTTGTATAGAAAAGTCACTTAACTATTTAGAGAAAGTCTCCATAACAGGAATTAAAACTAATATCCCATTTTTAATTGCAAGTTTATCCGAGGAATCGTTTAAAGATGGAAAATACTCAACTAATTTTGTAAGTAATCTGATGAACATAAATAAGTAATCTTTTGACATAAGTAGGAGGAATAGAAAATGAAAAAAGTGGAAGCGTCTATGGCCGGAACAGTATGGAAAGTATTAGTGGAAGCAGGGAATAATGTAGAAGCTGGGCAAACAGTAATCATTTTAGAATCTATGAAAATGGAAATTCCTTTAGAAGTAGTGGAGAGTGGAACGGTTAAATCGATATCTGTATCCGAAGGCGATTTTGTCAACGAAGGCGATGTATTACTAGAGTTAGAGTAATAACTTTACATAACGTTTAAGGGGATGGAATAAATGAACGACCAACTAAAAAGATTTGAAGAAATAGTAGGCGAAATAAAAAGAGGTGGACAACCAAAATATCATGAAAAGTTAAAAGAACAGGGGAAGATGTTTGTAAGAGATCGACTCGCTCTTTTATTTGATAACGGTGAGTATGAAGAAGACGGCTTTTTTGCTAATAATCAAGCACAAGGTCTTCCGGCAGACGGAGTAGTAACGGGAGTAGGTAAGGTTAATGGACAAACTGTCTGTGTTATGGCTAATGATTCGACAGTTAAAGCTGGTTCTTGGGGTGCTAGAACAGTAGAAAAAATTATTAGAATTCAAGAAACAGCGGAAAAATTAAAAGTCCCTATCCTATACTTAGTAGACTCAGCTGGAGCGAGAATTACAGATCAATTAGATATGTTTCCTAATAGACGTGGTGCGGGTAAAATTTTTTACAACCAGGTAAAGCTTTCTGGAATGGTGCCACAAATATGTGTTTTATTTGGTCCATCGGCAGCTGGTGGTGCTTATATTCCTGCTTTTTGTGATATTGTTATCATGGTTGATGGAAATGCATCTATGTATTTAGGTTCACCGCGTATGGCGGAAAAAGTAATTGGTGAAAAAGTAACGCTAGAGGAAATGGGCGGAGCTAGAATGCATTGCACTGTTAGTGGCTGCGGTGATGTGTTAGCAAATGATGAGGAATCGGCAATTAAGGAAGCCCGCCGCTATTTATCGTATTTTCCTGCAAGTTATAAAGAAAAAACAGCAGACATTCAGTCAGTACAGCCTGTAAAAGGAAGAAATTTAACAGAAATAGTACCAGAAAATCAGAATGCTCCTTTTGACATGTACGAAGCAATTGACCAGCTAATCGATGAGGGAAGTTTTTTTGAGATTAAAAAATTATTCGCACCAGAGCTTATTACTGGACTTGCACGAATGGACGGCCGGGTAGTAGGGATTATTGCTAACCAACCGAAAGTGAAAGGTGGAGTGCTTTTCGTAGACTCTGCGGATAAAGGAGCCAAGTTTATTCAACTTTGTGATGCGTTCCATATTCCGCTTTTATTTTTAGCAGACGTACCAGGTTTCATGATTGGTACAAAAGTAGAGCGAGCAGGTATTATTCGACACGGTGCCAAACTTATTGCGGCAATGAGTTCCGCTACTGTTCCAAAAATATCAGTTGTAGTTAGGAAAGCTTACGGAGCAGGTTTATATGCGATGGCAGGACCAGCATTCGAACCTGACTGTTGTATCGCCTTACCAACCGCACAAATAGCAGTTATGGGTCCAGAAGCTGCTGTTAACGCAGTTTATTCAAATAAAATTAATGAAATAGAAGATATAAAAGAAAAAATGGCATTTGTTCAACAAAAGCATGCTGAGTATAAAGAGACAATCGATATTTATAAACTAGCTTCAGAATTAATTGTTGATGAAATAGTCCAACCATCTCAATTGAGGAGTGTACTAATTAAACGATTCGACTATTACTCTTCTAAACAAATGACATTTAGCGAAAGAAAACATCCTGTATATCCAGTGTAATGAAAAAAGAGTGCTCTTATAAAAAAAGAGCACTCTTTTCTGCTTGATAAAAATGAACATGCCAAGATCCCAAGTTTAAAACTATGTGAGTTAAAAGTTTGCACCAAGGCGAACAAAAATAGGAACTTAGATTTTGAGCTACGGAGTGAAACGGACAACCATAAAACAACTATCATATTATCAAGTTAGACACTCATGCAAGTGAAATTTTGCACCATGAGGAATGAAAATAGGGATTTCATTTTAGAACAGTATAATGGTTTTCACTTTCTAGATTTAGAACCGGGAGTGGAACGGAGCGGAAGACACTTGACTCCTCGAAAATGCTATCGCATTTTCTTCGTGCGATGTAATGCTGCCGAAGCCTTCCTTGTCCTGCGGGAGGTAGAGGGAAGGTCGAGACCCCACAGGCGCAGCCGAAGAGGCTCGAATCCACGAAAAGCGGAAGCGCATCGATCTGGCCCGTACAAACTGGAGCAGTCCGGTAGGAGATAAAGGAAACACAACGAAACGTTAGTTGAGTTGATGTTGACTTATCGTACGGACGGACTGGGAAGTTTGATAGGGCCAATGCGCTGGAGCTAGACATCTCCCCGCGGAAAGCAAGTGTCTGCAGCGAAGTGAAACGGACTAGGTTAAAACGTATAATAACAAACAAAGTTGTCTATAATAATATGCTATTTTCCCAAACGCCTATTTTCAGGGTAGACTGTAAAAATCATGAACAAATCACTTTGTATTATGTACAAAATTTACAAGTTTTTCAGATTAATTTCTAATAGAGTATTATCACCCTATAGGATCTTTGATACAATATTTATAAACTTTTTAGGAAAAAAGAACGAGGAGTTATCCAATGGAAATCGCAATTATTGGTGCAGGTGCAACAGGTCTATTATATGCTCATCAGTTGGCTAACATTTTTCGAGTGAAAATATATTGTAAACGTGAAGAACAACGTAATCTTATTCACAAGGAAGGTGTTACTTTAATAGATGGCGAGCAAATAATGAATAAAAAAATAAAAGTAGAACTTTTTTCTGATGAAACCGAAATAAATGAAGATGTACTAATCATAACAGCAAAGCAGTACTCCTTAGAATCAATTATTCGTAACTTAAAAAAATATCAGAATAAAACAATCCTTTTTTTGCAAAATGGAATGAATCACATTACCTATTTTCATGAATTACAACAAAATAAAATATTTGTAGGAGTTATTGAGCATGGAGCTAAAAAGGAAAATGATACAACAGTCTATTTGACTGGTAAAGGGTTAACAAATGTAGCTCCTTACAATGAACATCATACTTCATTATTTTTTGAAAACTGGGATAGCAAATTAAAAGATTTTCCAATCGTGATGGAAAAACAATGGTATCCGATATTAGCAAAAAAATTAATAGTCAATGCCGTCATAAATCCACTAACTGCTTTATATAAAGTTGAAAACGGTAAGTTACTTTCTAATAAAAATTATTTAATTACAATGGAAACGATCTTTAATGAAGCATTTTCAATATTAAATGTTGGTAAAAAAGAGGAAATGTGGAACCATGTAACGAAAATTTGTACAAGCACTAGTAAAAACCATTCCTCCATGTTACGAGACATGGAAACCGGTAAAAAGACAGAGGTAGATGCGATATTAGGCTATCTTCTCCAAGAGGGTAAAAAAGCGAAAAAAGAATTACCGGTTATACACTTTGTTTATCACGCTCTTAAAGGAATGGAAAATGTTCGAATGAATGAATAAAGGAAGGGAAAAAATATAATGTCTAATATGGTTGCTAGTATTATTGCTACTTTTGTTACAATCCCAATTTTTACATGGTTCTTATTATATTTTATATCAAGGTCCATTACGAAGAATAATAAACGTTCCTTTCAAATGGCTACTGATTACTCTACTTTTTTTTTCATATTAGCTGTTCATTATTTAATCGTTATTATTTGGGATCGTTCTCTTCTTTGGCTTATTTTAATTGTTCTTATCATCATTGCTACTGTCATCGTTCTTGTTCATTATCGAATTAATCAAGAAATTAAATTTAGAAAAGTTTGGAAAGGTTTTTGGCGTACAAATTTCTTACTGTTTTTTTTCTTATACTTTTCCCTTGCTTTTTTTGGTTTGATAAAAAGAATGACAGAACTTTTCTCGATATAAGCATATTTTTTTGATTATTTGTAAATTAGTGCTATACTTCAACGTGGAATTATTTCACTTTAACTTCAATAATCAAACTTCAGTCTTTTTTCTATTGTTAAAGCATTAAGTTAAGTGAACTAACTTAAAATATATAGTCTCCTGGAAATAGAAAGGAAGTAGTTTCATGGATGTTTTAGCTATCTCTCTTCCTACTATTAATAAATTTTCTTCTGATTATTTAAATGGTAAAGAAGAGTTACAAGCTTTTTTTACATATAATCCTTTTTCTGATCATTGTTATCAGGAAAGGTACGACAATATTATAAAACGTGAGTTTAAGCGGGAAGAGCTTGTTGAATATTTAAGGGCATACAATCTTCAATTCAATGCAGGAGAAAAAACGTTCGAAAACATTGAAACGCTTTTAGATGAGAAATCGGTTGTAGTAGTAGGAGGTCAACAGGCAGGGTTGTTAACAGGTCCACTATACACGATATCGAAAATAATAAGCATTATATGCTTAGCGAAAGAGCAAGAACAGTTATTAAATAAGCCTGTAATCCCATTATTTTGGATAGCAGGAGAAGATCATGATTTTCTAGAGATTAACCATGTGTTCGTTCAAGAGCTTAATCGTTTAAAGAAAAAGTCTTTTCATGATCCTTTAGCTGGTAAGAAGATGGTTTCAGATTTAATAATCGATAAGCAAGCAATGAACATTTGGGTTCAAGATGTGTTTCATCGTTTCGGAGAGAGTGAGCATACGAAAGAATTAGTTGCATCATTAGAAAGTTATATTAATCAATCCGAATCATACGTTGACTTTTTCTCATTCATCGTTTCTGACCTGTTTCAAAGTCAAGGTTTAGTATTAATGAATGCAGCCGATTCAAAAGTTAGGGAAATGGAAAGTTCCTATTTTACGTTATTAATGAAAAAAAATAGAGAAATTACGAATGCTGTCCTTCAAACACAAAAAGAATTAAGTAGCTTAAACTATTCAGAAACGTTGGATATACCTTCAACTGCAATGAATATGTTTATCCATATAGATGGAGAGCGGAGATTACTACATTGGAATGAAGAAAAAGAACAAGCGTATACAGAACAAGGTAATTCCTTTTCTTTAGAAGAACTATTTAGTAAGGTGGAACAGTCACCACAAACTTTTTCAAATAACGTCGTAACAAGACCTATTATGCAAGAGTTATTATTACCTACACTAGCATTTATTGCAGGGCCAGGTGAAATAGCCTATTGGGCAGAGTTAAAAGGTGCTTTTTCCTCTATAAATATAGAAATGCCACCTGTCGTTCCTAGATTAACATTTACTTTATTAGAGAGAGAAATATTCTCCTTATTAGAAGAGTTGAATGTTTCACTAGACGAGGCTCTAGATATAGGTGTTGAAGAAAAGAGAAAGTTGTGGTTGTATGAAAATGAACTAAATAAGATGGAAGAAACACTTCTTTCTTTAAGTAATGAATATAGAGAGATGCATCATAAATATCGACAACTTGGCGAAGAAATCGTACCACATCTACAACCTGTTTTCGAAAAAAATTGGTTAAGGGTAGATCAAGAATTTAATTACATGAAAACGTTAATGGAAAGATCTGCATATGAAAAACATCAACATTTGATGAATAAATACGAAAGAGTCCAATTAGCGCTAAAACCGAATAACGCACCACAAGAAAGAATAATGAATGTGTATTACTATATGAATAAGTACGGCAAAGATTTACCAAATAGAATTTGCGAAAAACCGTTCAAGCATGACGGAAAACATAAGGTAGTACTCCTATAAAAAGAATGTCCTCTTTGGGACATTCTTTTTTTTTTGCCTATTATCCAGGTAGCCATCTTTGTAAGTGAAGGAATTGCACTATGGTGAATGAAAATAGGGATTTTAGTTCTGAATAGTTATAAGGCTTCCTTTTATAGATTTAGAACCGTGAGTGAAACGGACTAACTTTAGAAAACAAGCCTATTTCTTTTTGACAAAAACCAACGTGCATTTGCTCGAATAACAAACAGTTCGTAGAATCTTGCGTATTTTTGTATAAACGATAACAAAAAAAGCCAACATTTCAGTGAATTCGAGCCGATGTCAAAAAATGTTGTAAAAAGATGAAAAACGAAAAAAATTTAAGTTAAAAGGATTTCTTTTTCAATTATAGAATAGTACAATAAAGGCAAGTGGTGAAAAGTGGGGGATTGTGGTACAAAGTAGAATGAAAGTGGGGAAGACCGATGTTTATGGGGGAATATCATCATACAATCGATGCAAAAGGAAGAATGATTATTCCTGCTAAATTTCGTGAAAATTTAGGAGAAGCTTTCGTTTTGACGAGAGGTCTTGACCACTGTCTATTCGGTTACCCCATGTCCGAGTGGACAAATGTAGAAGAAAAACTCAAAGAACTCCCACTTACTAAAAAAGATGCCCGTGCTTTCACACGATTTTTCTTTTCAGGTGCATCAGAATGTGAACTCGATAAACAAGGAAGAGTAAATATATCTTCACCGCTATTACAATACGCTGGGTTAGAGAAAGAATGTGTTGTAATAGGTGTTTCGAATCGAATTGAGATTTGGAGTAAAGATAAATGGGAAGGCTATGTGGAGGAATCGGAAGACTCGTTTGCTGAAATTGCTGAAAATCTTGCCGATTTTGATTTATAAACTTCCTCTCTACCAATACTAAATAGATGGAAGAGAAACTAAAAAATATGTTGTTAGCTAGAAAGGCAGTGAATACAAATGTTTCACCACATAACAGTTTTACTTAATGAAGCAGTAGACGGATTAAATATAAAAGAGGACGGAATATATGTAGACTGTACGTTAGGTGGCGCAGGCCACAGTTCCGAAATTGCAAAAAGACTTTCCGGATCAGGTAGACTGATCGCATTTGATCAAGATGATATTGCAATTAATAATGCAAAGAAAGTACTTGAACCATACTTAGATCGGGTTACATTTATTAAAAGTAACTTTAAATACTTAAAAGAAAAACTAAATGAAATAGGAATTACTAGAGTAGATGGTGTTCTATTTGATTTAGGTGTTTCTTCACCGCAACTGGACACACCAGAACGAGGGTTTAGTTACCACCACGAAGCATCGTTAGATATGAGAATGGACCAATCTAGTTCACTAACGGCTTATCACGTCGTAAATGAATGGCCGTATGAGAAATTAGTAAGAATTTTCTTTCAATATGGCGAAGAAAAGTTTTCTAAACAAATTGCAAGGAAAATTGAGGAGCATAGAAAAAGTGCCCCAATAGAAACGACACTCCAGTTGGTAGACATTATTAAAGAAGGAATACCAGCTCCTGCAAGAAGAACAGGTGGTCATCCTGCCAAAAGAGTGTTCCAAGCTATTAGAATTGCTGTCAATGATGAACTTGGTGTTTTTGAAGATGCAATTAAACAAGCTATTGATGTAACAAAAGTTGGTGGGAGAATTTCCGTTATTACGTTCCATTCATTAGAAGATCGAATTTGTAAAGTGGCGTTTAAAGAAAAAAGTGAAATTCCACCTTTACCACCAGGATTGCCAATTATTCCTGAGGAGTTTCAACCAATTTTAAAACTAGTTAACCGTAAACCAATAATACCGTCTGAAGAAGAATTAGAAGGAAATAACCGAGCACGATCTGCCAAATTAAGAGTTGCAGAAAAAATAAAGGATAATTAGGAGGAAAAAAGTTGAGTAATTTAGCCCATAAAATACAACGTAATCATGAACATCAACAACAACCAACCCGTAAACAACATGTCGTAATTAGAAAAAAAGCACGAATTACGTTAGGGGAAAAACTTTTAATCGGTCTATTTTTAGCATTGGTTACATTTTCCTCCATTCATTTAGTATCTAATCATGTTACAATTTACGATGTTAATAAAGAAATTCGCGTGATAGAAACTTCATTACAAGAACAACAATTAGCAAACCGCGACTTACAATTAAAAGTTGCAGAATTAAGTACTTCTGATCGTATTTTACAAAAAGCGAAAGAATTAGGATTAACTATTAATGAGTCAAGCGTAAAAAATGTACGGGATTGATTACATATGAAAAACTTTATTCACAAAAAAAGAATTCACTTTGGCGCAGCATTGTTATCTGTTTTATTTGCTTCGCTCTTTTTTCTTTTTGTCGGAAGGTTCTTTTACATCCAAGCATTTGGTGAAGTAAAAGGAGAAGACTTACATGCGTTAGCGGATGGTAAGTATAATGTAACAATTGATTTAAATGCATCTAGAGGAACAATTTATGACCGGAATGAAAATCCGATTGCAGAGGATACACCTTCATACACAGTTGTTGCCGTTCTTGATGAGGCGTTAACAACTAACGATGAAAAGCCGAGGCATGTTGTGGACCCGCAAAATACTGCTAAACAACTAGCTCCACTATTAAATGTAGAGGAAAGCTTTCTTTTAGAGCAGCTAACGAGGTCTGCTAAACAAGTAGAGTTTGGTTCAGCTGGACGTGACTTACCTATATCTATAAAAGAAGAAATTGAAGACCTAGAGTTGCCGGGAATTCGGCTGATTCAAGGATCTAAACGCTTTTACTACAATGGTAATTTTGCGAGTCATGTTATCGGTTTTGCTCGTGCCAATGATGACGGTAAAGTAGCAGGTGTTCTAGGTTTAGAAGCAATGTTAGATGAACAGTTAAAAGAAACGAATGGACGCTACACTTATCGACGTGATACTTCAGGGATACCTTTTATTTCTAATCCTGAAGTTTCATATGATGACCCGAAAAATGGAAATGACGTCTACTTAACTCTCGATAGAACCATTCAAACGTTCTTAGAAGATTCGATGAGCGAAGTAGCTGAACAGTATAGTCCTGAACGGATGATAGGAATTGTTGCTGATCCGAAAACAGGAGAAATATTAGCAATGTCTACTCGCCCTACGTTTAATTTAAATACAAGAGTAGGCCTTAGTACAAATTGGAATAATGATGCTGTATCTAGTCGTTTTGAACCAGGATCTACGATGAAAATTTTTACGTTAGCGGCAGCGATTGAAGCAGGTGTATATAATGGTAATCACTATTTTCAATCAGGTTCATATAAAGTAGGACCTGATACGATTCGTGATCATAACCGAAATGGATGGGGAGAAATTTCCTTTGATGAAGGAATGCAGCGATCATCTAATGTGGCCATCGCTTTACTTGTGGAAAAAATGGGTGCTGAAAATTTATTAAACTATTACCATGCATTCGGTTTAAACGAAAAAACAGGTATTGATTTACCAGACGAAGCCACTTCTATTTTTAATTATCATTACCGGATTGAACAAATAACGACCGCGTTCGGACAAGGTACTGCGATTACACCAATACAACAAATACAAGCTGCAACAGCTATTGCGAACAATGGAAAAATGATGCAACCATATATAATAGATAAAATAGTGGACCCTAATACAGGTCAAATATTGAAAGAGAATGAACCGATTATTAAAGGGGAACCTGTATCTGAAAAAACAGCGAATAAAGTTTTGGAAGTATTAGAATCAACCGTTACTTCTGATGTCGGAACAGGTAGACATTATAGTTTAGATGGATATCGAGTTGCATTGAAAACTGGTACAGCTCAAATATCAAACCCTAATGGACCGGGCTACTTATCAGGTAGGGGTGAATATATTTATTCTGTATTAGGAATGGCTCCTGCGGATAACCCGCAATTAATTGTTTACATTGCCATTGAAAAACCTAAGCTTGGTCAATATGAAACGACTGGAACGAATGCGTTAAAAGGTGTATTCAATCCGGTTATGCAAAGAAGTTTACAATATTTAAGTGTTAAACCGAACTTTGAAGAGACAGAGAGCGCTTCTAATGATGGTGTCGAAGTTAAAAGCTTTATTGGGAAGACCGTGACAGACCTGTCTGAAGAACTTAAAAATCGTAAAGGTCCTAATATCGTAGTAGTTGGTAACGGAAATAAAATAATCAATCAAATGCCAGTTGCTGGTCAGAAAGTATTAGTAGGAGAAAAAGTAGTGCTACTAACAGAGGAAGACCCCCCAATTCCTGATATGACGGGCTGGTCCGTAAGAGATGTTATTAAACTAACAAATTTATTGGAAATTAACCCACATATAATCGGGAATGGTTATGCTTTTCGTCAAAGTGTTTCTCCAGGACAACTAGTTGATGATCGTGAGCAATTTGTTGTAGAATTTAAGTCCAATCGACCTCTACCAGACGTTGAAGAAGAGGAAATGGAGATTGGCGGATAATTCGATATAAAAAAGCTAGTCATTTTGTCACGTACAAATAATGGCTAGCCTTTTTGTGTTTCAAGCCTACCCAGCTCAGTTCTATTTATAAAAGTACAAGCATATATTGGAACGAGCTATAAAGGGGGGCTACACTTGCGAGTATCACACGTTACAGTGAGACGTAGGTTAACGGTTGTATTATTAGTAGGAGTTTTGTTGTTTAGTATTATTGATTTACGATTAGGGTATGTTCAATTTGCTTTAGGTAATATGTTAACAGACCGAGCAAAAGATTCCTGGAGTCGAAATATCCCTTTTGAGCCAGAGCGTGGGGAAATATTAGATAGAAATGGAGTACCGCTTGCTACTAACATGAGTGCGCCAACAGTGTTAGTTGTTCCTAGGCAAATTGTTGACCCCAATGAAGTTTCAGAAAAGCTCGCAGCAACTTTAAATACTTCTAAAGAAGATGTGTATAAACAAATAACTCAAGTCACATCGATGGTGAGGTTAAAAGAGGGACGAAAAATTACACATGAAAAGGCAAAGGAAATTAGATTGTTAGATTTGAAAGGTGTATATATTGCAGAAGATTCCAAAAGGCATTATCCGTTTGGTAGCTATTTATCACACGTATTAGGCTTTGCTGGTATAGATAATCAAGGATTAATGGGGCTTGAACTGCAATATGATGAACAATTAAAGGGTGAAAAAGGGTACGTCCAGTTTTATTCAGATGCAAAAGGACGAAGAATGCCAGATATACCCGATGATTATGTATCTCCTATAGATGGAATGGATCTTAAATTAACCATTGATTGGGAAGTACAAACAATCGTTGAGAGGGTTCTAGATAATGCAAATGAACTATACAATCCAGATGGTATTATCGCCATTGCAATGGATCCGAAAACAGGAGAAATATTAGCAATGTCAAGTAGGCCTGATTTTGATCCAGCTGACTTCCAAAATGTAGCTCCAGAAATATATAATCGAAATTTACCTGTTTGGAGTACGTATGAGCCAGGTTCAACTTTTAAAATAATAACGCTTGCGGCTGCGTTAGAGGAAGAAAAAGTAAACTTAATGAACGACAAGTTTTATGATGATGGCGCAGCAGAGGTCGGGGGAGCGCGACTTCGTTGTTGGAAAAAAGGTGGACATGGCCATCAAACATTTCTAGAAGTTGTACAAAATTCTTGTAACCCAGGTTTTGTTGAATTAGGACAACGTTTAGGAACAGATACATTATTTAAATATATAAAAAACTTTGGTTTTGGTGAAAAAACTGGAATTGACCTTGCTGGAGAAGGAAAAGGTATTTTGTTTAAACCTGAAAATGTAGGGCCGGTTGAGCTTGCTACAACAGCATTCGGGCAAGGTGTATCTGTTACTCCAATACAGCAAGTTGCAGCAGTGTCAGCGGCAATTAACGGTGGTATTTTATATCAGCCATATATTGCAAAAGAATTTATTGACCCTGTTACTGGAGAGGTTGTTTCAAGACAAACTCCTGTTGAAAAGCGTAGAGTTATTTCAGAAGAAACGTCAAAACAAGTACGTTACGCTTTAGAAAGTGTCGTGGCCCAAGGTACTGGTAAAAATGCCTTTGTGGAAGGCTATAGAGTTGGCGGAAAAACTGGTACGGCACAAAAAGCCCAAGGAGGCCGCTATTTAGAAAATAACCATATCGTTTCCTTCATTGGTTTCGCTCCAGCAGATGACCCGCAAATCGTTGTCTATCTCGGTGTAGATAACCCTAAAGGAACAGTCCAATTTGGAGGGGTAGTTGCAGCGCCGTTAGTAGGTGAAATAATGGAGGACAGTTTAAGAGCAATGGGAGTAGAGAAGCGAAAGGGCCAAATAGAGAAAGAAGTTGCATGGCCAGATACCCCATTAGTAGAAGTACCGAACTTAAAAGGAATGACACGAAAAGATATTCATCATGAATATTACAATTTACAGTTAGATGTAAGCGGTGAAGGAACTACTGTTGTTCAGCAGTCACCAGAGCCGGGGACAAAAGTAAAAGAAGGTTCAGTTATAAGAGTATATATGGCTGGCGATTCATAATTTCATACCTTAACTAGTCACTTTTACCAGTTACTCTAGGTGAGGGTGGCTTTTTTCCTTTAAGTAAATGTTTACTTATTAATAAACGGAAAGTGTTTTAATGAATCGAAAAACAATAAGAAATAAATAGGCTCATAACCATCCCCTTTTGAATAGTATACAACAGCAAATGTATGTAAGTAGCTGATTGCTTGCCTTTTTGCTTGCAATTCTATCATAAGGAGGATGGTGCTTTCATGAACTTAAATGAACTCGTTCAACATATACATCATTATAGTATTTCTTCGGAAAATAACCCTTTTATTACACAGTTAGACAATGATTCTCGAACCGTAAAGAGTGGTAGTCTGTTCTTTTGTATAAAGGGGTTTACAGTAGACGGTCATGATTACGTACAGCAAGCTGTAGCTAACGGAGCAGTTGCTATTATTGCTGAAAAGCCCATAAAGGCAGAAGTTCCTGTAGTCATAGTCCGTGATACGAATCGTGCGTTAGCGATTATGGCAGATGTTTTCTATGGCCAACCTTCTCATTCTTTACATGTAATAAGTGTGACTGGAACGAATGGTAAAACTACAACCTCCCATTATATTGATCATATCTTCCGTTATCATTCTAAAAAAACTGGAATGATAGGGACTATTCATATTAAAATTGATGATGAAACGTACCCGGTAAAAAATACAACTCCAGACCAACTATTGTTACAACAATCTCTTCATAAAATGAAAAATAAAGGTGTGGAAATGGTTGTGATGGAAGTTTCTTCTCACGCACTTGATCTAGGAAGAGTAAGAGGATGTGATATTGATATAGCTATTTTTACAAACTTATCACATGACCATTTAGACTATCATCATTCAATGGAAGAATACCGTAATGCAAAAGGTTTGTTATTTTCAAGTCTAGGTAACACATATAATATAGAGAAGCCTAAAGTAGCCATCTTAAACGAAGATGATACTGCATCAGAATATTACAAAAAAGTATCATCAGCTCAAATTTTGACGTATGGAATTGAAAAAAATAGTGATTTTATGGCGAAAAACATTCGTTATACAGCAGAGGGTACGTATTTTGACCTTCATTATGAAGGGAAAATATCCCCAGTAAAATTGAAACTTGTTGGAAAATTTAACGTCTATAATATTTTAGCGGCGATAACTTCCTGTTACGTTTCAAAAATTCCAATGGAGACGATACTTAAAGCTATTGGGACAATTAAAGGTGTTCCAGGTAGATTTGAGCTAGTAAACGAGGGTCAACCGTTTACAGTTATCGTTGATTATGCCCATACACCTGACAGTTTAGAAAATATTTTAAAAGCTGCTAAACAAATAACAACGAATCGACTCATTTGCATTGTGGGTTGTGGGGGTGACCGTGACCGGACAAAAAGACCGCTTATGGGTCGAATAGCTGTAGAGCGTGCAGATTGGACTATTTTCACCTCAGATAACCCTAGAACAGAAAAGGTGGAGCAAATCATAGCAGATATGGAATCAGAGGTAAGTAACAATAAATATGAAGTAATAGTTGATAGGGAAAAGGCAATCTTTCACGCAATGAAAAGTGCGCAGAAGGGAGATTGTATTATTATTGCTGGTAAAGGGCATGAGACGTATCAAGTGATTGGAAAAGAAATAATTAGCTTTGATGATCGTAAAGTTGCAAAAGCTGCTATTAAAGCTAAATTACGTAAACAAAATTAATTTTAATGATTAAAAATATGATAGAATAAAATGGTTGTTATTAAAAAAGTGTTGCATGTTATCAAAAAAACGTTAAAATTTATTTTTGTTACGTCTATTTTAAGAAAAAGCTAATACCATTCTAAAGAAGTGTACTGTTGAGTCGAAGTCTTAGTATATTTATATATTAACTAATGAAACTATGCATACACTTTTAAAAAATGATTTTAATTAATTGATGAATCAAACAATTGTTGTGTTGCATCTTTACTTCAATTGTTTTACTGCAATTAGTGGGGGATAATCCCCCCTCCTGATTGAAGTAGCTTTATTATGCGAAGTTTTAAATGGAATATTTCAATACATAATTAGACAAGTCGCATATCAAAATTTTGACGTAAATGAGAGAGGAGGGAATAACGATGTTACAACAAGTATTATTATTTACCATCGTTATGTCTTTTTTAGTTACTGTTTTATTATCACCGCTTTTTATTCCCTTCCTAAGGAGATTAAAATTTGGTCAAAGTATTAGAGAGGAAGGACCACAGTCCCACCAAAAGAAAACGGGTACCCCGACTATGGGAGGGATAATGATTCTACTTTCTGTCATTGTTACAACACTAGTAATGACAGGAAAATATACGGAGCCATCTGTCGAAGTTTATTTACTACTGTTCGTAACAGTAGGTTTTGGATTGTTAGGATTTTTAGATGACTTCATTAAAGTTGTTTTAAAAAGAAACTTAGGTTTAACTTCTAAACAAAAATTAGCTGGTCAAATAATTATATCGATTATATTCTTTATAGTATTTCAGCAATCTGATTTCTCAACGGCAGTTGGTTTCCCTGGGACAGATTGGGAAATTGAATTAGGATATTTTTATGTGCTATTTTTAATCTTTTGGTTAGTTGGCTTTTCTAATGCGGTTAACTTAACAGACGGTTTAGACGGTTTAGTTTCTGGTACAGGTGCAATTGCTTTCGGTGCGTTTGCAGTTTTAGCTTGGAATGTAAGCATGTACGAAGTTTCTATATTCTCGGTTGCAGTGGTAGGAGCTCTACTTGGATTTTTAGTATTTAATGCTCATCCTGCAAAAGTATTTATGGGCGATACAGGATCTTTAGCGCTTGGTGGTGCGATAGCAACTGTAGCGATACTTTTAAAATTAGAAATACTTTTAATAATTATAGGTGGTGTTTTTGTAATTGAAACACTTTCTGTTATTATTCAAGTAATTTCATTTAAAACAACTGGGAAAAGGGTATTTAAAATGAGTCCACTTCACCACCACTATGAACTAGTAGGTTGGTCAGAATGGCGAGTAGTCGTCACGTTCTGGACAATTGGATTTATATTTGCTATCCTAGGAATTTATTTAGAGGTGTGGATATAATTTGAAAATGATTAGCGGTTATCAAAACAAAAACATACTAGTATTAGGTTTAGCAAAGAGCGGTACCGCAACGGCAATGCTTTTACATAAGCTAGGTGCAAAAGTAATTGTGAATGATTTAAAGCCATTAGAGGAAAATCCACAAGCTAAAATGTTACAAGAACATGGAATAGAAGTAGTTTGTGGCGGACATCCACTCTCCATTTTTGACGAGAAGATAGAAGTCGTGTTTAAAAATCCAGGAATACCTTATTCGAACCCAATCTTAATTCGTGCTACAGAATTAAATATTCCGATATTAACGGAGGTAGAGCTTGCTTATGAAGTTAGTGAAGCTCCGTTTATTGGTATAACAGGTTCAAACGGTAAAACAACTACGACTACACTTATATTTGAAATGTTGCAACAAGATAATAAGAATCCTTTAATTGCTGGGAATATCGGAACAGTAGCAGTAGAAGTTGCTCAACAAGCTAAACAAGAGAATATTATTGTTACCGAGTTATCCTCGTTTCAATTGATGGGAATTTCAAAATTTCAACCGAAAATATCCGTGCTATTAAATTTATTTGAGGCACATCTTGATTTCCACGGGACGATGTTAGAATATGCACAAGCAAAAGGTAAGATTAGTGAAAACCAAACAGCCGATGATTATGTTGTTTATAACTATGATGACATGTATTGTAAGGAAATGATAAAAAGTAGTAACGCTACACTAATCCCTTTCTCTACAAAAGATATTTGCGAAAATGGTGCCTATTTACTAAATGATTCTCTATACTTTCAAGACGAGGAAATCATTCCAATAAAAGATATCGTTTTACCTGGAAAGCATAATATAGAAAACATCTTAGCTGCCATTGCAGTGTGTAAATTATATAGTGTTAAAAATGAAGCGATACGAAAAGTGCTTGCAACATTCACAGGAGTTAAGCATCGTTTACAATATGTAAGTACTGTTCAAGAAAGAAGATTTTATAATGATTCGAAGGCGACGAACATTTTAGCAACTCAAAAAGCCTTATCTGCTTTTGAAGAGCCTGTTATATTACTAGCAGGTGGTCTTGATAGAGGGAATGAGTTTGACGAGCTAATCCCTTATTTAAAAAATGTTAAAACATTAATCACTTTTGGCCAAACAGCTGAAAAGCTAGAAAAAGCTGGTATGGAAGCTGGGATTCCGAACATTGAAAGAGTAGCAAATGTTGAAAAAGCAGTACAAACTGCTATGGGGAAATCGACAAAAGGCGACGTAATTCTTCTATCACCAGCTTGTGCTAGTTGGGATCAATATAAAACATTTGAAGAACGAGGAGACATTTTTATCAACGCCGTGCATATGCTTAAATAAGGGCTTGGCCACTACATTAAAAGCTATTGACCACTAGTATCTCGTAATAGGGGGATTTTTCCTTAGTTTGCGGAGATTAACTTACGGGCATAGCTTTTAATAGGCTTAACTCTAATTTTTAGCATAGAGGTGTTTGGTAGTGTCTACAAAGCGATCTACTCCGGATTTCATTTTAATAATAACGACATTCTTATTATTAGCAATTGGACTTATTATGGTTTATAGTGCCAGTGCGGTATGGGCTGATTATAAATTTGACGACACATTGTTTTTCGCTAAACGACAGTTGTTGTTTGCTGGATTAGGTGTAGTTGCTATGTTTTTCATTATGAACATAGACTATTGGACGTGGCGAACATGGGCCAAAGTGATACTAATAGTATGTTTTATATTACTTGTACTCGTACTAATCCCCGGAGTAGGTATGGTTCGAAACGGGTCACGAAGTTGGATCGGTGTTGGTGCCTTTTCCATTCAACCTTCTGAATTTATGAAAATTGCAATGATTTTCTTCTTATCAAAATACTTAAGCGAAAACCAGAAAACAATTACTTCATTTAAAAAAGGGCTAGTACCAAGTTTATCTTTAGTATTTTTAGCATTTGGTATGATCATGCTACAGCCAGATTTAGGAACTGGGACAGTTATGGTCGGTACATGTGTTGTCATGATTTTTGTAGCTGGTGCAAAAATAAGTCACTTTGTAGGACTAGGTTTACTAGGTTTAGCGGGCTTTGTCGGCTTAATACTATCCGCACCTTATAGGATGGACCGTATTACATCGTTTTTAGACCCCTGGCAAGATCCTTTAGGTACAGGCTTTCAAATCATTCAATCGCTTTATGCAATTGGACCAGGTGGACTTTTCGGATTAGGACTTGGACAGAGTAGGCAAAAATATTTCTATTTACCGGAACCACAAACGGATTTTATTTTTGCTATACTGGCGGAAGAATTAGGCTTTATTGGAGGTTCCTTCGTTGTTATCCTATTTGCAATTTTGTTATGGCGAGGAATAAGAATAGCATTAGGTGCGCCAGACTTATATGGTAGCTTTTTAGCAGTAGGAATTATATCAATGATAGCAATCCAAGTTTTCATTAACATTGGGGTTGTAACAGGCTTAATGCCAGTAACAGGAATTACATTACCGTTTTTAAGTTACGGTGGTTCATCATTAACGTTAATGCTGTTAGCGGTCGGTGTTTTATTAAACATTAGTAGGTACGCAAGGTACTAAAATAACTTTTAAAAACACCCTGAAATTTTTCGGGGTGTTTTTGTGTAGGAAACAAAAGACGAGTATTATTATATTAATATATCAAAAAGATGAAATTTGCATTACAATGTTGCAAAACTCATTGCGAAAAGTCCAAGTGTATATATATTATTAATGTACTATGATATTTACGCTTTTTAAACAGTTATCAGTAAACAAATCCAATATGTTTGAAATTACACTTTTTAAGAAACGATTGTAATAGTGCCTTTCTTTCGAGAAGGAAAATGAAATACATAATAATAGGCATCTGTACCGTTTATACGTGTGTGGCATATAATAATGTATTAAAAACAAAAATATTTTATTTGTATAAAGTTAGTATAGATTTTTTAAGGCTTTCACGTTAGGAGGAAATGAAATGGTGTTATCACAGCTATTATTAGATTTGCAAAAAGCAGAAGTTGGAAAAGTCCGTGAAAAAGAACCTTTAGCAAATCATACTACGATGAAAATTGGTGGACCAGCTGATATATTAGTTGAGCCAGCAAATATTACAAAATTAGAAGAAACAATGAAAATTATAAAAAAGCACGGTTCTAAATGGAGGGCAGTAGGGAGAGGTTCTAACTTACTAGTTTCGGACAAAGGAATAGAAGGTGTTGTAATAAAGCTTGGTGCTGGAATGGATCATTTAGAAATAAAAGATGGAATTGTAACAGTTGGTGGGGGCTATCCACTTGTTAAATTAGTAACTGTTGTAAGTAAACAAGGTTTGTCAGGGCTGGAATTTGCTGGGGGTATCCCAGGATCAGTCGGTGGGGCTGTGTTTATGAATGCAGGAGCACACGGTTCTGATATTTCGAAAGTATTAGTTCGTGCACATATTCTTTTCGAAGATGGAACGATGGAATGGGTAAACAATGGACAATTACATTTTTCTTATAGAACATCTGTATTACAAACAATACGACCTGGAATTTGTTTAGAAGCAGTTTTTCAATTAGAGCAAAAAGATCGTAAAATGGTGGTCGATCAGCTACAAAAAAATAAAAATTATCGAAGAGAAACACAGCCGTTTTCATACCCAAGCTGCGGAAGTGTATTTCGAAATCCTCTACCTAATTATGCAGGCCAACTCATTGAGGAAGCAGGATTAAAAGGATATGTAGTTGGAGGAGCGCAAATATCAGAACAGCATGCTAATTTTATTATTAATAAAAATAATGCGAAAGCGCAAGATGTGTTAGATATCATTCAACATGTGAAAAAGACGATATTAGAAAAGCGTGGAATTGAAATGAAAACAGAAGTTGAAATTATAGGAAGGAATTAGGATAATTTCCCCCTTATTCCTTTTCTTTTATGATATAATATTTTTAAAATTACGTAGAACGGCATTTTGTTAGTTTAATTATTATGCTGCTCTAATTTAAAGGGGATTTCAATTATATAAACTAGTGAATTCCCAATATTATTATATTTGAGTGAGGAAAAAAGGCTTTTCTAATTGATAGGTGTTGAGGTGAAAACTTGCTCTGATGGAAAAAAATAAAGTAGTTACATTAGAAGATCGAATTCCAAAAATAAGAGAAATGCGTAAACAAAAAGCGAATCGCCGCCTTGTTTTATCTCTCTCCCTATTTTTTATTCTTTTATCTTTCATTATCTATTCTCAATCATCTTTAAGTAAAGTTTCTTCTATTTCTGTACAAGGACATCAATATGTTGAGTTAGAAACTATCATAAAGGTTAGTGAAATAAAGGAAGGTACATCGAGCTTTTTTCAAGTTAAAAAAGCTGATGTAGAAAGCCGAATTGAAGAGTTACAAGAAATTAAGTCTGCAACTGTAAATAAAGAACTACCAAACAATATACATATTGACATTGAAGAATATAAACGAATTGCTTATATACTAAATAATGGAACGTATACTCCTGTAATTGAAAATGGAGATATATTATCATCATCCACCATTGACATCTTACCCCATGATGCTGCATTAATGATTGGTTGGAATAACAAAGTAAAGGTGGATGAGTTTATTAATGAGTTAATGAAGTTACCAGAGTCTGTAATTTATGCAATTTCAGAGGCTCATTTTACACCTAATGAAACAGATCCTAATCATATTACTCTGTTTATGAATGATGGTTTTGAAGTAAGCGGAACTATTCGTAATTTTTCGAGTAAAATGGCTTCCTATCCTTCCATTATCGCTCAATTAGACCCTGAGCAAAAAGGTGTCATTAATATAGAGGTTGGAGTATTTTTCAAACCCTATGATGTAGAATTAGATGGAGATGAAGTAGAGGATGAAGGTTAATGGTAAACACGTTGTTTTATCATTTGTATGTTTAGTATTAGGGTTTATGATTTCCTTTTCGTATCAGCTAACCCAAAAGGAAGAAGATCGAATATCTGATAGACAATGGGAACGTGATCATAATATTCGTACAATGATTATTAATACGGAAGAACGAAATAGAGAGCTCCAAAATGAATTATTTGAGAAACAAGAAATCGTTAGGCAAATCGAGGAAGAAATCGCAAAAGAAGAGCAATTATTTTTTAACCTAGTTGAAGATGTTGAAAAATTACGTATGTATAACGGAAACGTTAAAGTAAAAGGGACAGGAGTGGAAGTAACTTTAGCGGATGCTTCTTATGTTCCTAGTGAAGAAAATGTGAATAATTATATTGTACATGAGAGCCATGTTTTTAGAGTTGTTAATGAATTATTAATCTCAGGATCAGATGCAGTTGCTATTAACGGACAGAGAATTACAAAAAATTCGTATATTGTATGTAACGGTCCGGTTATTACAGTTGATGGAAATCAATATCCTGCCCCATTTGTTATTACGGCAATTGGTGAACCTGAAGTACTGATACCATCCTTAAATATAGTAGGTGGAGTGAAAGATCAGCTCGTTTTTGATAATATCACTGTTAAAATTACCCAAAAAGAAGAAATATTAATGGAACCTGTTATCCATTAAGGAAAAGGTGTTACATGTGTCCAAAGGAAAATTAAGTTTTTCACTCATTACTTTAATAATAGGTTTAATGTTAGCGATACAATTTCAGTCTATAAAAGAACCGGTCGTACGGGATACACGTGATACGTGGGAGCTTCGAAGTGACTTGAAAAAAGAACAGGAGGCTCAAGCTCAAATTATACAAGAAATTCGAAAATATGAAGAAACAATTAAACTTTATGAAGAGGAATTAAGTCAAAGTAAGGAGTATGCCCTCCGTTCTACTTTGGATGAATTAAAAAAAGAAGCAGGATTAACGGAAGTAAGTGGACCAGGTATCCGATTGACTGTAAAAACACTTTTTCCCGAAGACTCTTATGGGCAATCATATAACACAATTTCGGCCGAGTTGTTAAGGCGTTTTATTAATGAATTAAACTCGTATGATATTAAAGAAATTTCGATTGCAGAACAAAGAATTGTTCATAATACAGTTATTAGAGAGATTAATGGCCGCACTAAAATTAATAATGTGTGGGTGCCGGCTACTCCGTTTGAAATTATTATACTAACAGATGACCCTAGTAAACTGTATAACAGACTACAAGTATCGAGAGCAATGGATGAATTTGCAATCGAGAACTTCTTATTAGATATTTCTACACCTATTAATTATTTGACCGTTCCAGCTTACGAAGAGCCAATTCGTATTAAGTATATGGAATCAGTAAAAGGACATACGGAGGAAGGTTAAGCATGTGGCTCCCGTTAATTGGCTTATTAATTGGAATTTTTCTAGGTTTATCATCAGAAATTAAAGTGCCCGATGAATATTCGAATTATTTATCAATTGCAGTATTAGCTGCACTTGATACTCTTTTTGGTGGTATTCGTGCATATTTACAAAATAATTATGATGATAAAGTGTTTGTTTCAGGTTTTTTCTTTAATATAATTCTAGCTGCAAGTTTAGCTTTTCTTGGTGTTCATCTTGGTGTAGACTTATATTTAGCAGCCGTTTTCGCTTTTGGAGTAAGGTTATTCCAAAATATTGCGGTTATTAGACGTATTTTATTATCAAAATGGACATTTTTTAAAGAAAAAACTGAAAAAAAATAGTATTATAAAAAGGGAATAGAGAACGTATGTTGAATACTTTCTAGTATATTAAATTTGTAAAGTAATATTGTTGTTCTAATTTCGTTTTATAGTTTTTAAAGGAGGTGCCAGAGAATGAACAGCAATGCGATTTATGTAAGTTTAGACATCGGTACATCCAGTGTTAAAGTAATCATAGCTGAAATGTTAAATGATACTTTAAACATTATTGGAGTCGGTAATGTAAACTCTACCGGTATTAGAAAAGGATCGATTGTCGATATAGATGAAACAGTTCATTCCATTAAAAAGGCAGTAGAACAGGCAGAACGTATGGTTGGTATGTCTATCAATCGAGTGATTGTTGGAGTATCTGGCAACCATGTACACTTACAAAACTGTCATGGTGTTGTGGCAGTATCTAGTGATAATAAGGAAATAACAAATGAAGATATTACAAGAGTAATAGATGCCGCGCAAGTTTTCTCTATCCCACCGGAAAGAGAAATAATAGATTGTATTCCTAAACAGTTCATCGTGGATGGGTTAGATGGAATTAACGACCCACGTGGAATGCTTGGTGTACGTCTTGAGATGGAAGGTACTTTAATTACTGGCTCTAAAACTATATTACATAATGTACTCCGCTGTGTAGAAAGAGCTGGATTGGAGATCACTGACATTTGCTTGCAACCTTTGGCATTAGGCTCCATAGCATTGTCTAAAGATGAGAAAAATCTAGGTGTAGCACTTGTTGATATTGGCGGAGGTTCAACAACTGTAGCTATTTATGAAGAAGGTCAGCTAGTGACAACTAGTGTGATTCCAGTCGGTGGTCAACATATTACGAAAGACATCTCGATTGGATTACGAACTTCTACGGAAGATGCTGAAAAAATCAAAGTAAAACATGGACATGCTTTTTATGATTATGCATCTGAAGAAGAAGTGTTTAGTGTCCCAATTATAGGTAGTGATCAACATCAGCAATTTAACCAATTGGAAATTTCCGATATTATCGAAGCGAGAATGGAAGAAATTTTAGAACTTGTTCATCAAGAAGTGAAAAGACTAGGTGTGCAAGACATTCCAGGCGGTTATGTATTAACTGGTGGTGTTGTAGCGATGCCAGGTGTTCTTGAATTGTCACAAGCAATTTTAAAAAATAATGTACGCAAAGCAATACCAGATTATATAGGTGTTAGAGAACCACAATATACGACAGCTGTTGGTCTTATTCAGTTTGCATACAAGAATGCGAAGTTACAAGGAAGAAATGTCGAAGCAACTACACAAAATGAATTTACTGAAAACAGAGCACAAAAACAAAGTACTACCGTCACAAAAACTGTAAAACAAAAAGAAGAGCAAAAAACAGGTTCAAAGGTGAAAAAGTTTTTCGGGCTTTTCTTTGAATAAAACTCTCGGTAGAACATTTGGAATTAGGAGGATCAGTCATGTTGGAGTTTGATACTAGTATCGATCAATTAGCTACCATAAAAGTAATAGGAGTCGGTGGAGGCGGTAATAATGCTGTAAACCGAATGATTGAGCACGGTGTACAAGGAGTAGAATTTATCGCGGTAAACACAGATGCACAAGCTCTTAATCTATCAAAAGCTGAAGTGAAAATGCAAATAGGTGGGAAACTTACTAGAGGGTTAGGTGCAGGTGCTAATCCTGAAGTGGGTAAAAAAGCTGCTGAAGAGACGAAAGAACAAATTGAAGAAGCACTAAAGGGTGCAGACATGGTATTCGTTACAGCCGGTATGGGTGGTGGAACAGGTACTGGTGCAGCGCCTGTTATTGCTCAAATCGCCAAAGACCTTGGAGCATTAACGGTTGGAGTCGTTACTAGACCATTTACATTCGAAGGTAGAAAGCGTCAGACGCAAGCTACTGGTGGAATTGCTGCTATGAAAGAGGCGGTTGACACTCTAATTGTTATTCCAAATGATCGACTTTTAGAAATTGTAGATAAAAATACACCAATGTTAGAAGCTTTCCGTGAAGCAGATAATGTATTACGACAAGGTGTACAAGGTATTTCAGATTTAATTGCGACTCCTGGATTAATTAACTTAGACTTTGCTGACGTTAAAACTATTATGTCAAACAAAGGTTCTGCCCTTATGGGTATCGGTGTTGCAACTGGGGAAAATCGTGCTGCTGAAGCGGCTAAAAAAGCAATTTCCTCCCCATTACTTGAGAAATCAATTGATGGTGCTCAAGGTGTGTTAATGAATATTACTGGAGGAACAAACTTAAGTTTATACGAAGTGCAAGAAGCTGCTGATATTGTTGCTTCTGCTTCCGATGAAGAAGTTAATATGATTTTCGGATCCGTTATTAACGAAAACTTGAAAGAAGAAATAGTAGTTACTGTTATTGCGACAGGCTTTAGAGAAACTGACCTTGGTAGCGGCAATCAAAATAGTCGACCAAGTTTTGGAGCACCGAAGCAGCAACAACAACCAACTGTTAAAAGAGAAGTGAAACGCGAGGAGCATGTTCAAGAAGCACCTTCACGTCCTTCTCAATCAACTCAACCAGTTGAAGATACATTAGATATTCCAACGTTTTTACGAAACAGAAACAGACGTAGATAACATTAAGAGGATGGTATAGCTATTAGCTTACCATTCTCTTTTTTTACTTTACGTAGAGTCCTAAAGGCCATAACTTTTGTTATTAAAGTTGAGAAGCTTGAACACAATTAACCGTTTTTCATTAACAAATATTTAACATTTAAAAGAACGTTCCATCCCAATTTCAGGTAAGACTACGAACGTGTATTTGCTTTTGGCAGAACATCTACAATTCCTCCATAAAGCCATCATTTCATGACAAAATCCGAAAAGAATCCTCAAAAAATTGTTTTCTACTATCGGCATAAACTGACAGACTTTCTAATAGTGTGTACTATATACTAATTGCAAGTGAAAAAAGGTAGTGAACTGGATGTGGTAAAGAACTTCGTGAAAAAAACTATTGAATAAAAGAGGGACTATTTTGACTGTTTATTTAGATGCAATTTGGTTTTTAAATTTTACATTTGATTTTTTGCTCCTAAAAATTACAGCAATAGTTTTAAAAAGACAAACTGCAACGTGGCGTTTAGTTTTAGGTGCATTTATCGGTTCATTAATTGTTGTATTAATGTTTACATCTCTTCAAGCTATTGTTACTCACACTTTAGTAAAACTGGCATTCTCTGTTGCGATGATTTTAATATCGTTTGGTTTTAAACGGTTTCGATATACGTTTGAAAATTTATTAGTTTTCTATATTACTACATTTGCTGCAGGTGGTGGAATGATCGGTGTCCACTATTTTATTCAAGTAGATCAAACATTCGCGAAAGAGGCCATTCTTACCTTAACAGAAGGAATGGGAGATCCTATTTCATGGCTCTTTGTCATAATCGGTTTTCCGATTGTACTATACCTTTCACGGAGTCAGTCTACATTAGTGGAATCTAGAAAATATAAATATGATCAATTGGCATCTGTTTTATTAAAGATTGAAGAAGAAGAAATTGAACTAAAAGGTTTGATTGATAGTGGAAACCAACTTCAAGATCCGATTACAAAATCACCTGTAATGATATTACAAGTTTCAGAGGATACACAATTCGTACCGAAAGAAATCTTTCAAGCTATGGAGGCTTTAGACCAGATCGGTAATTGGCCAACTTTTCCAGAAGAGGGGAAATGGCTCAACCGTATTCGGATGATTCCTTTTAGAGCAGTTGGTAAGGATTCTACAATAATGATAGCTATTAAACCAGATAAAGCTATCATTCACCATGATGGATTAACATATGAAGTACATAAATTTTTAGTTGGTTTAACGAAAACGCCCCTTTCTTCTGAAGGAGATTATAACTGTATCCTACATCCAACAATGCTGAACGGAACGGAAAGTAAAAATGTATCTTAAAAATAGAAAGCATCAACATTATATCTGCTAAAAGGAGGAAGTTGTAAATGGGTAAATGGAAAATAAAAATTACGTATTTTTGGTATAAATTATTAATTAAACTTAAAATTAAAACGGATGAAGTGTACTATATTGGTGGGAGCGAAGCATTACCACCTCCACTATCTAAAGAAGAAGAAGAGCATTTATTAATTAAATTACCAAATGGAGATCAAGCTGCCAGATCTATTCTTATTGAACGTAACTTGCGACTTGTAGTATACATTGCCAGGAAATTTGAGAATACAGGTATCAATATAGAAGACCTAATTAGTATTGGTACGATTGGGTTAATTAAAGCAGTTAATACGTTTAATCCTGAAAAGAAAATTAAACTTGCAACGTACGCTTCAAGATGTATTGAAAACGAAATTTTAATGTATTTAAGAAGAAACAATAAAATACGATCTGAAGTTTCATTTGATGAACCTTTAAATATTGATTGGGATGGTAATGAGCTATTGTTATCCGACGTTTTAGGAACAGAAGAAGACATCATTACGAAAGATTTAGAAGCAAACGTCGATAGAAAGTTATTGTTAAAAGCGTTAGAACAGCTCAATGATCGTGAGAAGCAAATAATGGAGCTGCGTTTTGGTTTAATAGGTGGAGAAGAAAAAACACAAAAAGATGTTGCAGATATGCTTGGTATATCACAGTCATATATTTCTCGTTTAGAGAAAAGAATTATTAAAAGATTAAGAAAAGAATTTAATAAAATGGTGTAAAAAAAATTTTTAGCAACAAACATAATATTTACAAGGATTCCCAGTAGTTGTCAGAATTGCAAAAATTGTATATGTGCATAATTTTCCCTCTGAAGGAGATACTTAACTTTGAACAGCAACTCCTGTTAGGAGGGGAAGGAATGTCACGTAACAAAGTTGAAATTTGCGGAGTAGATACATCAAAGCTTCCTGTCTTAAAAAATGAAGAAATGCGGAAACTCTTTAAACAAATGCAAAGCGGAGATGACTCAGCACGGGAAAAACTTGTAAATGGAAATTTACGTCTAGTTTTAAGTGTTATACAACGATTTAATAACCGTGGTGAATATGTGGACGACTTATTCCAAGTTGGCTGTATTGGCTTAATGAAATCAATTGATAATTTTGATCTAGGTCAGAACGTTCGTTTTTCTACTTATGCTGTCCCGATGATTATCGGAGAAATTAGGCGGTATTTACGAGACAACAATCCTATTCGAGTGTCAAGATCTTTAAGGGATATTGCCTATAAAGCTTTACAAGTAAGAGAACGGTTAATAAGTGAAACTTCTAAAGAGCCAACAGCTGAGGAAATTGCCAAAGTATTAGACGTCCCACATGAAGAAATTGTTTTTGCATTAGATGCAATTCAAGATCCAGTTTCTTTATTTGAACCGATTTACAATGACGGTGGGGATCCAATTTTTGTAGTGGATCAATTAAGTGATGAGAAAAATAAAGATATTAATTGGATTGAAGAACTTGCATTAAAAGAAGGTATGAGAAGACTAAATGACCGGGAAAAACTTATCTTAAGAAAAAGGTTTTTTCAAGGCAAAACGCAAATGGAAGTTGCTGAAGAAATTGGAATATCCCAGGCGCAAGTTTCTCGGCTAGAAAAAGCAGCTATTAAACAAATGAATAAAAATATTCAAAGTTAGAAAAAACATCTTTTGGACAAGTCCAAAAGATGTTTTTTCATATTATATGGTGCACATCTTGCACCAGGCTAAAGTAACGCCCGCAACGACGCACAGGACGTGCTAGTGTCGACCGTTCGACAGACGAAAGCGGTACGGTCCACCAAGCACATGGCCTCCAGCGCAGTGAAACGGACTACCATACTACTACCATGCTATTTTCATGGTAGACACACATGCAAGCTAAATTTGCACCATGGTGTATGAAAATAGGGACTTGTATTTTGAACTGCTATATTGTCTTTTCCTCTCAAGGTCAAGAACCTAGAGTGGAACGTAGCGGAAGGTGTGAGACTCCTGCGGGAGTAGAGGGAAGGCTGAGACCCCACAGGGCTTTAGCCCGAGGGAGGCTCAGCTCCCTCCCCGCGGAAAGCGAACACCTGAAGCGAAGTGAAACGGACAAATTTAATACTGCCCTGCTATTTTCATGGTAGACCCTCATGCAAGTGAAATTATGCACCTATGAAAGCAATTCCGGCAATTTTAAAAGGAGTCACCATTCTACATAATTTCAATATATTTCGTACATGAAACAGCGCATTATTAACATATATATAGACTAACAGTATTTAAGCAAAATGGGATAGGAATGAGGAGGAACTAAAATGGTTAAAATATCAGAATTTCAAATAAAAGATGTTGTTAACGTTTCAGAAGGAAAAAGATTAGGAACAATAGGGGATATTGATATTAATTTAACTACTGGAAAAATTGAAGCAATAATCGTAAGCGGATCCGGAAAAATGTTAGGTCTATTCAATAAAGAACAAGAAATTATTATTCCATGGAGAAATATTGTGAAAATAGGAGCGGACGTTATTTTAGTTAGACATCAAACAAAATATGAAGAAATTGAGGAATAAGGAAGTCGAAATTTGAAAATACTCTTAAACTTACGGTGAATTATGGTACAATATGAAGGAATATGTAACAATTAGAGGTGTGAAAATGACTGAACCTTTTAAACTAGAAAAAGAATCATATTTGTCAATAATACCGTGGGAAAATGAAAACAGTACCTTAACAGTTGGCTTCTCAACAAAAAATGGTGGGTTCAGTCAAGGATATTTTTCTTCATTAAACTTAGGCTTACATGTGAATGACTCTGATGAAGATGTAAAGAAAAATAAAGAAGCCCTCTCTACTCAACTTCAATGGGATACAAAAGATTGGGTTGCTTGTGAACAAATTCATAGTAATAATATTGTGAAAGTTCATGCTCAGCATAAAGGGTCTGGTTTATTTAATTATTCTAGTTCTATTAAAGGAACAGATGGAATTTACACCAAAAAGAAAAACATTTTACTTACGTTATGCTATGCAGATTGTGTACCTATTTATTTCTGGTCCGAACCTGATGAAATGATTGGTGTCGCACATGCTGGTTGGAAAGGTACTGTAAATGAAATCGGCAAAAAAATGATTGAAGCATGGTTGGAGGAAGGAATAAAAGTAGAAAATATTAAAGTGGCAATCGGACCTGCTATTTCTTCCTGTTGTTATGTCGTTAATGATTATGTTATGGATAAAGTGAAGCAATTAATAGGAGACAAGCCAGTTGATTCTATCTGGTCAGAAATAGAAACTGGCCAATATAAATTACACTTGCAACGTTTAAACGAAGCATTGTTGTTGCAAGTGGGTATAAAGAAAGAGAATATAATAGTAAGTTCATATTGCACTAGCTGTAATGATGATTTGTTCTTCTCTCATCGACGGGACGAAGGAAAAACAGGAAGGATGTTAAGCTTTATCGGTTTAAAGGAGGAGCAATAATTTGTCTGTGAAACAAAATCTCGAAAACATCCGAGGAAAAATAAAATCAACATGTGAAAAAGTAAATAGAAATGAATCTGACATAACGATTATTGCTGTTACGAAATATGTTAGTAATGATAGGGCAAAAGAAGCCATAAGTGCTGGTGTTACACATTTAGGTGAAAATAGAGATGAAGGATTTCGTGAAAAATGGGCAACTATACAGGAGGCTGCAACATGGCACTTTATTGGTACATTACAGACACGAAAAGTAAAAAACATAATAAATGAGATAGACTACATTCATTCTTTAGATCGCTTGTCCCTTGCGAAAGAAATAAATAATCGAGCTAATAGTGAAGTGAAGTGCTTCGTACAAGTGAATGTTTCTCAAGAAGATTCTAAACATGGGTTAAATCCTAATGACGTATTAACATTCATGAAAGATTTACATTCTTATCCAAACATTAAAGTAGTTGGTCTAATGACGATGGCACCATTTACAGACGACGAAGCGATTATTAGAGAGTGTTTTCGCAGTCTAAAGAAATTACAGTTAGATGTACAAGCTCTTAACTTAACATATGCACCTTGTACAGAGTTGTCAATGGGTATGTCTAATGATTATACAATTGCAATAGAAGAAGGTGCCACTTTTATTCGAATAGGAAGTGCACTAGTTGGTGAAGATTCGTAATTTGGGGGTGTTAATGAATGAGTATTAAAACAAAGATTAAAAGTTTATTTGCATTAGATGACGAATATGAATATATAGAACAAGAAGTTTATGAGGAAGAAGAAGTAGAACCTCGCAAAACACGGTCTTCTATTCATCAAACTAACGGCCAAAGTAATGTTGTTAGTTTACAAAGTGTCCAAAAAACATCAAAAGTCATATTAATGGAGCCAAAATCTTATTCAGAAGCTACAGATATTGCTGACCATTTGAAAAATAGAAGAGCAGTAATTGTTAATTTACAAAGAGCTCATCAAGAAGAAGCTAGACAAATTGTTGATTTTTTAAGCGGGACTGTTTATGCAATAAGTGGTGAGATTCAAAAGGTTGGTATTAACATTTTTTTATGTACACCAGATACAGTTGATGTTGCAGGGTCCATCACGGAATTTTTACAACATGATCAGTCCAACAATACTGAAATAAAAAGGTGGTAAAAAGTTTATGGGTTTAATTTTATACATCGTAAGCCAATTAGTTATGTTCTATTCTTTTGCATTAATTATTTACGTCTTATTGTCATGGTTTCCAGGGGCAAGAGAGTCGGCATTTGGTAGAATTTTAGGTACAATTTGTGAACCATATTTAGATATGTTTCGTCGAATCATCCCACCACTAGGAATGATTGATATTTCTCCAATTGTAGGTATTTTAGCACTACGCTTTGCTTATAGTGGTCTAGTATCGTTATTTAGAATGCTTGGCTTAGTATAATTTTTAATACGAAAAAGATAGGATACTTTAACAATGAATATTTATCAACATTTTCGACAAGAGGAACATGATTTTATTGATCAAGTCCTTGAATGGAAAGAAACAGTTGAAGAACAGTATGCTCCTAAACTAACAGATTTTTTAGATCCAAGAGAGCAAGAAATAGTTCGAATAGTGGTAGGAGAAAATCAGGAAGTAAAAGTCGGCTTTCACGGTGGGAATGAAGGGGCAGAAAGAAAGCGAGCATTATTATATCCAAGTTATTTTAACCCTACATATGCTGATTACAATATAAAAGCATTTGAGTTGTCTTATGCAAGTAAGTTTATTAAATTAGAACATCCACAAATATTAGGTTCACTTATGAGTTTAGGCTTAAAAAGAAGTAAATTTGGGGATATCATATTTAAGGAAGATCGTATCCAAATTGTAGTCGCAGAAGAAATAAGTTCTTTTGTTGAACTGCAATTAAAAGAAATAGGTAGAGCATCTGTTTCTCTACGCTTAATCCCTTTAGAAAACATTAGTTCTGTAAAAGAAAACTGGGAAGAATCTACAACTACGATTACATCAACTAGACTAGATGTAATCGTAGCGTCAATTTATAATATGGCTAGACAAAAAGCAAAATTATTAGTAGAAGGCTCCAAAGTAAAAGTTAATTGGAGACTGGTGGAGCAGCCGTCTTTTGACTGTCAAGAAGGAGATGTTATATCGGTTAGAGGATATGGTCGATGTAAGCTAATTTCCCTTGAAGGTAAAACGAAAAAAGATAAATGGCGGCTTATTTTTGGAAAACGAAAATAAATGCTTGAAAAAGAAGGATTTCGTCTGTAATTGTCGAATATTACAAAGCAACATGATCGATCTATAAATGGAGGTGGCTTCTAATGCCGTTAACACCACTTGATATTCATAATAAAGAATTTAGTAAAGCCTTTCGTGGATATGATGAAGATGAAGTAAATGAATTTTTAGACCAAGTTATTAAAGATTATGAGATGATTATTCGTGAAAAGAAAGAGCTTGAAGAAAAAACGAAAGAATTGAATGAACGACTTTCTCACTTTAGTTCAATTGAACAAACATTAAATAAATCTATTCTCGTGGCACAAGAAACAGCAGAAGATGTAAAAAGTAATGCGCAAAAAGAGGCCAAATTAATTATTAAAGAAGCAGAAAAAAATGCAGATCGTATTATAAACGAAGCATTAATAAAATCTAGAAAAATTCAAACAGAAATCGATGAGTTAAAGAAACAGTCTAAAGTGTTCCGTAACCGTTTTAGAATGTTGATTGAAGCGCAATTGGAAATGATTCAAATGAATGATTGGGATCACCTAATGGAATACGAACAAAAAGATAAAGAATTAGAAGAAAATCGAGTATAAACTTGACTTTCAATCTTAAAATTATGTATAATACCTAACAAAATCACTTATTAATATTTAATAAAACGTAGATAGGGACAGTAGTTTTTTCACAAAATTATAAAAGCGAATCGAGGATGGTGGAAGCTCGATATAATTAGGAAAAATGAAGATCCCCCTTGAGTGCAAATTTGAAACTGTCATGGGAGTAAAAGATGCCGATTCATTCACGTTACGAATGATTTAAGTGGACTAATATGTATTAGTCAATTTAGGGTGGTACCACGGGAGTTTCTCTCGTCCCTTTCTAGGGATGAGAGAGCTCCCTTTTTATTTTATAAAGTAAACAAGTTGGAGGAAAGAAAATGGAGTATAAAGATACGTTACTCATGCCAAAAACGGAATTTCCGATGAGAGGAAATTTACCAAATAAAGAGCCGCAAATTCAAGAAAAATGGGCAGAAATGAACATTTATGAAAAAGTACAAGAAAGAACGAAAGGGCGCCCGATGTTCGTTTTACATGACGGACCACCGTATGCAAATGGAGACATTCATATGGGGCATGCTTTAAATAAAATTATTAAAGACATCATTGTCCGCTTTAAATCGATGAACGGTTACCATGCACCGTACGTCCCAGGATGGGATACGCACGGGTTACCGATTGAAACTGCTTTAACAAAGAACAAAAAAGTAAAACGTAAAGAAATGTCAGTTGCCGACTTTAGAAAGTTATGTGAAGAATATGCCTATGATCAAATAGAAAGACAAAGAGAGCAGTTCATGCGTCTAGGTGTACGTGGTGACTGGTTTAACCCTTATATCACATTAAAGCCAGAATACGAAGCACAACAAATTAAGGTTTTCGGAGAAATGGCAAAAAAGGAATTAATTTATAAAGGCCTAAAGCCTGTTTATTGGTCTCCATCTAGTGAGTCTGCATTAGCTGAAGCAGAAATTGAATACCAGGATAAACGTTCACCATCTATATATGTTGCGTTCCCAGTTATGGACGGAAAAGGTGTGTTAGATGAGACTGTTCGTATTATTATTTGGACGACAACACCTTGGACTATTCCAGCTAACCTAGGAATTTCTGTTCATCCAGAGTTAGACTATAGTGTAGTAAAAGTGAACGATGAGAAGTTTTTAATTGCATCTGCTCTTTTAGAAAATGTAACGAATGTATTAGAGTGGGAAAATGCAGAAGTAGTTCAAACGTTAAAAGGTGCACAGCTTGATAAAGTTGTTGCGAAGCATCCAATTTATGATCGTCCATCATTAGTAATGTTAGGAGAACATGTTACAACTGAATCAGGTACGGGCTGCGTTCATACTGCTCCTGGCCATGGGGAAGACGATTTTATCGTTGGTCAAAAATATGGTTTAGATGTTTTATGTCCAGTTGACGCTAAAGGATATATGACTGAAGAAGCAGTAGGTTTTGAAGGGTTATTTTATGATGAGGCAAATAAGCCAATTACAGAAAAATTAAAGGAAGCTGGAGCACTATTAAACCTTACCTTTATTACACACTCTTACCCACACGATTGGCGTACGAAAAAACCAACGATTTTCAGAGCAACTGCGCAATGGTTTGCTTCTATCGATAAAATTCGTGGCGAGTTACTACAAGCAATTAACGATACGAAATGGGTACCAGCATGGGGGGAAACACGATTATACAACATGGTTCGTGATCGTGGAGATTGGTGTATTTCTAGACAAAGAGCTTGGGGTGTGCCGATTCCAGTATTTTATGCTGAAAATGGCGAAGAGATTATAACGGATGAAACGATAGAGCATGTATCTAAATTGTTTAGAGAACATGGTTCAAACATTTGGTTTGAAAAAGAGGCGAAAGATTTATTACCAGCTGGATTCACGCATAAAGGTAGCCCAAACGGCCAGTTTACGAAAGAAACAGACATTATGGATGTATGGTTCGATTCAGGGTCTTCCCACCAAGCTGTATTAGAAGAAAGAGATGATTTACAACGTCCTGCCGACCTTTATTTAGAAGGTTCTGATCAATATCGTGGTTGGTTTAACTCTTCCTTATCAACAGGCGTTGCTGTAACAGGGAAAGCCCCATATAAAGGAGTTTTAAGTCACGGTTTCGCACTAGATGGTGAAGGTAGAAAGATGAGTAAATCATTAGGGAATGTAGTTGTTCCATCTAAAGTCATGAATCAATTAGGTGCGGATATTTTACGTCTATGGGTTGCATCTGTTGACTATCAAGCAGATGTACGTGTATCAGATAATATTTTAAAACAAGTGACAGAAGTGTATCGTAAAATCCGTAATACATTCCGATTCTTATTAGGTAACCTCGCTGACTTTAACCCAGCAGTAAATAAAGTAGAGGTTGAACAGTTGCGAGAAGTAGATCGTTACATGTTAGTGAAACTTAACAACTTAACAGATAAAGTTAAAAATGCATATGAAGAATATGAATTTGCTAGTATTTATCACGCAGTTCATAATTTCTGTACAATTGAACTAAGCTCCTTCTATTTAGATTTTGCAAAAGATATTTTATACATTGAAGCAACTGACGATCATGCTCGTCGTTCCATTCAAACAGTACTATACGAAACGTTACTTGCTTTAACAAAGCTAGTAACTCCTATTTTACCTCACACTGCCGATGAGGTATGGGGACATATTTCGTTTGTGGAAGAAGAAAGCGTGCAATTAGTTGATATGCCAACAACAATCCCAGTTAATAATGCAAAAGCAATTGAAGAAAAATGGGATGCGTTTATGACGCTAAGAGACGATGTACTAAAAGCATTGGAAGTAGCTAGAAACGAAAAAGTCATCGGTAAATCACTTAATGCGCATGTAACACTTTATCCAACAGAAACGACGAAAAACTTACTTCAGTCTATTGAAGAAAGTGTTCAACAAATCTTTATCGTTTCCGGTTTAACAATCTCTACTTCAATTAAAAATGAAGCACCTGAATCAGCTCAACAATTTGAAAATGTTGCTATTGAGATTGCACCAGCCGAAGGAGAAACTTGTGAACGCTGTTGGACAGTAACAACAACAGTAGGTGAAGATAAAGACCACCCAACACTTTGCCCGCGTTGTGCAAGTGTAGTAAAAGAAAACTATACAACTAACAATTAACAAACCGGTGCTCTTCATTGGATTAGTCCTTGAAGAGCACTTTTTTTAATTTTATTCGAACCCATATAGGTAAAAACATACACCATGCGAATGAAAATAGGTGGTTTGTATTTTGAACTGCTATAATGTTTTTTCCTCCAAAGGTCAAGAACCTAGAGTGGAACGGAGCGGAAGGTGCGAGACTCCTGCGGGAGTAGCGTGAGACTTGAGACCCCGCACGTAGCGTAGCGAAGGAGGAGGCTCAAGCCACGCCCGCGGAAAGCGAGTACCTGCAGAGAAGTGAAACGGACTAGGTTAATACTTTTAACAATAATCAATGTTGTCTAAATTGAAATGTTAATGTACTAAACAGGACAGTTTTCAGGGTAGACAACAACTATTCCAAATAAAATTGTCAATTCCCAACCTGTTTTGATATAATTCTTAAGTATATATAAGACGGGGTGGAGGAACTAGCGTGATCTATTTTTTAATCGCTTTATTTATAATAGCATTAGACCAATTAACAAAATGGCTTGTAGTAAAAAACATGCAAATTGGTGAAAGTATAACTATTATCGAAAACTTTTTATACATAACATCACATCGAAACCCAGGTGCTGCTTGGGGGATACTTGCTGGTCAAATGACCTTTTTCTACATCGTAACACTTATTGTTGTAATAGGCTTAATTTATTACATAATGAAATTACCAAAAGACCAAAAGATTTTTGGAATTGCTCTTTCATTAATGTTAGGTGGAGCAATCGGTAATTTTATTGATCGTTTATTCCGAAAGGAAGTTGTGGATTTTGTTAATACATACATTTTCACTTATGACTTCCCAATTTTTAATGTAGCAGATTCAGCGTTAGTAGTTGGCGTAGGGATTGTTTTAGTATTAACACTCTTAGAAGGTAAGAAAGAGAAGGAGCTATCAAAATAATGGAAGAAACATTAACCATCATCATAGATGAGACAAAAAAGAATGAACGGCTTGATAAAGTAATTTCTGAAAGTGAATGGTCACGTACGCAAGTACAACAATGGATTAAAGAAGGACATGTGCTTGTAAACGGACAGAAAGTAAAATCGAACTATAAAGTTTCTATAGGTGATGAAATTCAAGTTACCGTCCCAGAAGCAATAGAAGTAGATATTTTACCAGAAGATATACCTCTAGATATTTATTATGAAGACAGTGATGTTATTGTAGTGAATAAACCTAAAGGAATGGTTGTCCATCCAGCAGCAGGGCATACGACAGGAACACTTGTAAATGCACTAATGGCTCACTGCAAAGATTTATCCGGCATAAATGGTGAACTGCGCCCAGGAATTGTTCATCGAATCGATAAAGATACGTCTGGACTATTAATGGTTGCTAAAAATGACATGGCTCATGAAAAATTAGTAGAACAGCTAGTTGCTAAAACAGTGACGAGAAAATATGAAGCATTAGTTCACGGAGTAATTGCACATGACGTCGGAACAATTGACGCTCCGATTGGGCGAGATAAGAAGGATCGTCAAAGTATGACTGTTACAGATGAAAATAGTAGACATGCTGTTACGCATTTTAAAGTGATAGAGCGTTATAAAGACTTCACACATGTGGAATGTCAATTAGAAACAGGTAGAACCCACCAAATTCGTGTGCATATGAAATATATTGGTTATCCATTAGTTGGGGATCCAAAGTATGGACCAAGAAAAACATTGGACATTAACGGGCAAGCTCTTCATGCAGGCGTTTTAGGTTTTAATCATCCAAGGACGAATGAATATATAGAGTTGACAGCACCAACTCCACCTGAATTTAATGATGCTTTAAAATTCATAAAAAATCGTTGACAACTCTTGCGAAATTTGTCATAATCAATTTAACAAGATAGACCTTTAAAATTAGTCCCGTGAGGCTGAGAAGGTAACGGTATGCAGAAGCTAGACTTTTCTAGTCTATTTCATTCTGCCAACTAAACCTCTCATCCTATAAGGTGAGAGGTTTTTTCGTTACAAAGGTGCAAATGATAAGAATGGGGTGATAATGTGGCGCAGAAAGCAATTGTTTTAGACGAACAAGCGATTAGAAGAGCACTCACACGTATCGCGCATGAAATAATTGAGAAAAATAAAGGAATCGAAGATTGCGTACTTGTTGGAATTAAGACAAGAGGTATTTATATAGCTAAGCGATTAGCTGAAAAAATATCTCAAATAGAGGAATCCACAATTGCAGTCGGTGAACTAGATATTACTTTATATCGAGATGATTTAACGAAAAAAACGAAAGATGCGGAACCTTTAGTAAAGGGGTCTAACATTCCACTTGATATTACGAATAAAAAAGTAATATTAGTAGATGATGTCCTATTTACTGGAAGGACTGTTCGCGCAGGATTAGACGCTTTAATGGATATCGGAAGACCAGCCCAAATTCAATTAGCGGTTTTAGTTGATCGTGGTCATCGCGAATTACCGATAAGGGCTGATTTTGTTGGGAAAAACATTCCTACGGCAAGCTCAGAAAAAATTGTAGTTGAATTAGAAGAAAAAGATGAAATAGATCAAGTAAGTATATATGAAAAATAAATACGGACCCTTTAAATGAAGTCCTGTGAGGCTATCAAAGGGGGATTACGGAGAAAACTAGGCTTCTTTTCGGCTGAAGTCTACTGTTTCTTAGTACCTCTTTGTGCGCTCACAAAGAGGTTTTTTTATACGAATTTTTAAACTAGGAGGAATTATTATGAATCAAAAACCAGTATTAGATGTACATGAAAAACCAGAGCTATCAAAATGGCTATTGTTTAGTATACAACATTTATTTGCAATGTTCGGTGCTACTGTTTTAGTACCACTATTAACAGGATTAAGCCCGGCTGTTGCGCTAGTATCTAGTGGATTAGGAACGTTAGCATATCTACTAATTACGAGAGGGCAAATACCAGCTTATTTAGGATCATCCTTCGCGTTTATTGCCCCAATCATTTCAGCGAACGCACTAGGAGAACCTGGAGCAGCGATGGTTGGAACGTTTTTAGCAGGAGTTGTTTACGGTATTGTTGCACTACTAATAAAGAGTTTTGGAGTAGATTGGTTACTAGGTTTGTTGCCGCCTGTAGTAGTTGGTCCAGTTATAATCGTAATTGGATTAGGCTTAGCTGGTGTAGCAATTAATAACTCAATGTACGTAAATCCAGGTGCAGCAGAATTAGAATATAGTTTCACGCACATTTCAGTAGCATTAATAACATTAGCAATTACAATCTTTTCAACAATCTTCTTAAAAGGATTTTTCAAAATCATTCCTATCTTAATCGGAATAGTTGGTGGATATATTACAGCGTACCTTTTCGGAATTGTTAACTTCCAACCAGTGCTAGATGCGAAATGGATTCAAGCCCCAGAGTTCATGATTCCATTCGCTTCATATACACCAAGTGTATCAATGGCTATAGTTGCAATCATGGTTCCTGTCGCGATCGTAACGATTGCAGAACACATCGGTGACCAAATGGTCTTAAGTAAAGTTACAGGTAAAAATTTCGTGAAACAACCAGGTTTACACCGCTCCATTGCTGGAGATGGTGTTGCAACGATAATCGCATCATTAATAGGTGGACCACCAAATACTACGTACGGTGAAAACATTGGTGTGCTAGCAATAACAAGAGTATTCAGTGTGTTCGTAGTAGGTGGAGCAGCAGTGTTGGCGATTTGCTTCGGGTTTGTAGGAAAAGTATCAGCGTTAATTAGTACAATTCCAACTGCAGTAATGGGGGGCGTATCCATACTACTATTCGGAATAATTGCATCAAGTGGTCTAAGAATGCTTATTGATAATAAAGTAGACTTAGGAGAAAATAGAAACCTTATTATCTCATCCGTTATAACAATAGTTGGTGTAGGAGGAGCGTTCCTACAAATAGGAGAAAACATTACGGTTCCATCTATGGCGCTTGCAGCGATCATCGGTATTGTATTAAACCAAGTATTGCCAGGAAAAGAGCATGCGCATGGAGAAAAAGAAGTAGACACTACTAAAACATCACATACAGAAGAATCAGCTTAACCTTTTAAAGAAATACGAGATATTTCTAAGGGTGTCGCCATATGTTTAAGGAGCAAAAGTATTCTTTTCCACAGAATGCTTTGAATAAAAGCTCCTTTCCATTTGACTTGGTACTTGCTTGTTAAAAGTACCTTCCTTCACCCTATCTAACTTTGATAGGGTGTTTTTTTTGGAGAATATAGAAATACAAAGATAGAAAGGGTGTAGTAATAATGAAGCATTTACTTACATTAAACGACCTACCGACAGAAGAAATATTCGACTTATTACAAACTGCCTCCAAATTCAAAAACGGCATGAAATGGTCCAGTGACCTTTTTGTAGCGAATCTATTTTATGAGCCGAGTACGAGGACGAAATGTAGTTTTGAAGTGGCAGAACGAAAGCTTGGTTTAAACGTCATTCCGTTCGAAGTATCGACTTCCAGTATACAAAAAGGAGAAACGTTATATGACACGGTGAAAACGTTGGAGTCACTAGGTGTAAATGTTTTCGTTATTAGACACCCTGAAGATAATTATTTTGAACAATTAGAAGGTATAAACGGTGCAATTATTAATGGAGGTGACGGTTGCGGTCATCACCCAACACAATCTCTTTTAGATTTACTTACTATTTATGAAGAGTTCGGAAGTTTCCATCGGCTAAAAGTAACGATTGCAGGTGACATTCGCCATAGTAGAGTAGCGAGATCAAACGCTCAAGTTCTTCAAAAACTAGGGGCGGAAGTAACTTTTGTATCCCCGAATGAGTGGCAAGATGCTACATTTTCGAAAGACCTGTACATTGATTTAGATACTGCAGTTGAAAATTCAGACGTCATTATGCTTTTAAGAATTCAGCATGAGCGACATTCTGCTTCTAAACAGGAAATGAATTCATACCATGAAACTTATGGTTTAACTGTAGAGAGAGAAAAAAGAATGAAACCTACAAGTATTATTATGCATCCAGCTCCAGTAAATCGAGGAGTGGAAATAGCTAGTGAATTAGTGGAATGTGAACGCTCGAGAATTTTTAAACAAATGGAAAATGGAGTTTATGTAAGGATGGCAGTTTTAAAGAGTGCAATCGATAAATTACAAGGGGGATCAGTACATGAGCACGCTATTAAAAAATGGAACTTGGTTTAATGAAAAGGGAGAATTAAATAGAGTAGATATTAGGATAGTGGATGGAAAGGTATATGAAATTAGTGAACATTTAATTAGAAAAGACGATGAAGAGGCAATCGAGCTTGACGGAAAATTCATTAGCCCAGGCTTTATCGATGTACACGTTCATTTACGAGAGCCAGGTGGAGAGAAGAAAGAAACGATTGAAACGGGTTCAAAAGCAGCGGCTAAAGGTGGATTTACTACAATTGCTGCCATGCCAAATACGAGACCAACACCTGATACGAAGGAGCAATTAAATTGGCTTACGAATCGTATAAAAGAAACTTCAGTTGTTAACGTACTTCCGTATGCTTGTATCACGACTAGGCAGCTTGGAGAAGAGTTAACTAATTTTGAAGAATTAAAAGAAGCTGGTGCATTTGCTTTTACAGACGACGGTGTAGGGGTACAAAACGCAAGTGTTATGTTACAAGCGATGAAAAAAGCAGCAGCACTCGATATGGCTATCGTAGCACATTGTGAAGAAAACACGTTAATAAACAAAGGATCTGTCCATGAGGGTAACTTTTCTAAACAGCACGGATTAAACGGTATCCCATCAGTCTGTGAATCTGTTCATATAGCACGTGACGTTTTATTAGCGGAAAGCACAAACTGTCACTATCACGTTTGTCATATTAGTACGAAAGAATCGGTACGTGTTGTACGAGATGCAAAAAGGGCAGGCATTCGAGTAACTGCCGAAGTTACACCACATCATTTATTATTAAGTGAGGAGGATATTCCATCCGTAGATAGCAATTATAAAATGAATCCTCCATTAAGAGGAAAAGCTGATCAAGAAGCGTTACTACAGGGGTTATTAGATGGCACAATAGATTTCATCGCAACCGATCATGCCCCACATACGAGTGAAGAAAAAAGGGAAGGGTTACAATTAGCACCATTCGGGATAGTAGGGTTGGAAACTGCCTTCCCATTACTATATACAAACTTTGTTGAAAGAGGAATTTTCACATTAAAACAACTAATCGACTGGTTAACAGTTCGTCCAGCTGAAACATTCCGCTTACCATCTGGAAAGATAGAAGTAGGAGCTGTAGCAGATATTACCATTATTGATTTACAGTTAAACGAAAAAATTGATCCAGAGCAATTTTTATCAAAAGGAAAAAATACACCTTTTACAAATTGGGAATGTAAAGGGTGGCCAGTAATGACATTTGTTAACGGAAAACTAGTTTGGGAGAAAGGTAGTGTACATGCATGAAAAGACAGCTCGTTTTAGAAGACGGAACTTTCTTTGTAGGAAAAGCATTCGGTAGCACGAAAGATTCAATTGGAGAGGTAGTATTTAATACAGGTATGACAGGCTACCAAGAAATATTATCTGATCCATCTTATTGTGGGCAAATTGTAACATTAACGTATCCGTTAGTTGGAAACTACGGGATCAACCGTGATGATTTCGAATCGATTCACCCTGCAATTAAAGGTTTTATCGTGAAGGAAGTTTGTGACCATCCATCTAATTTTCGCAGTCAAATGTCATTAGATGCATTTTTCAAGGCGAAAGACATTCCAGGAATTTCGGGAATTGATACGAGAAAACTTACAAGAATTATAAGAAATTACGGTACGTTAAAAGGTGCTTTCGTTTCACTAGATGCGGACCGTCAAGAAGTTATAGAAAAATTGAAATCTACTAATCTACCTACAAATCAAGTAGAGCAAGTTTCTACGAAAACGGCCTATCCTAGTCCTGGAAGAGGAAATCGTGTAGTGTTAGTTGATTTTGGAATGAAACACGGGATACTAAGAGAGTTAAACGAGCGGGGCTGCGATGTTGTCGTTGTACCTTATAATGTAACAGCGGAAGAGATTCTCCTATTAAATCCAGACGGTGTTATGTTGTCTAACGGCCCTGGAGATCCGAAAGATGTAGGTGAAGCGGTAACGATGATCCAAAACATTTTAGGTAAAATTCCTCTTTTCGGTATTTGTTTAGGGCATCAATTATTCGCTTTAGCATGTGGTGCGAATACGGAACGTTTAAAATTTGGCCATAGAGGATCTAACCATCCAGTAAAAGATGTAAGAACAGGTAAAGTAGCCCTTACTTCTCAAAATCATGGCTATGCTGTGGAGACAAATTCTATCGAAAATACTAGATTAGAAATTACACATATTGCATTAAATGATGGAACAGTTGAAGGGTTAAAACATAAAGATTTCCCTGCTTTTACAGTACAATATCATCCAGAAGCTAGCCCTGGACCAGAAGATGCAAATTACTTATTTGATGAATTTATTAGCTTAATCGAGACAACTAAGAAAGAGGGAGAAAAAGCATGCCAAAGCGTTTAGATATTAAAACAATTTTAGTAATTGGATCAGGACCTATTGTTATTGGGCAAGCAGCAGAATTTGATTATGCAGGAACGCAAGCATGTCTTGCATTAAAAGAAGAAGGATATCGTGTAATATTAGTGAACTCGAACCCTGCGACAATTATGACAGATACTCAAATGGCTGACAAAGTATATATGGAGCCGTTAACGTTAGAATTTTTAAGTAGAATTATTAGAAAAGAACGCCCAGATGCACTTTTACCAACGCTTGGAGGCCAAACAGGTTTGAACTTAGCCGTTGAATTAGCAGAATCAGGTGTGCTAGATGAGTGTAATGTGCAAATTTTAGGAACGAAATTATCCGCTATTAAAAAAGCGGAGGATCGTGATTTATTCCGAAATTTAATGAATGAATTAGGTGAACCTGTTCCCGATAGTGAAATTATCCATTCGATAGACGAAGCGGAAAAATTTGTTGCACAAGTTGGTTTTCCTGTCATTGTACGTCCAGCTTATACACTAGGTGGGACTGGTGGTGGAATTTGTTCGAATGAAGAAGAGTTAGAAGAAATTGTTACTAGCGGACTTAAAAATAGCCCAGTTCATCAATGTTTACTAGAAAAAAGTATTGCTGGTTTTAAAGAGATTGAATATGAAGTAATGAGAGATCGAAATGATAATGCAATCGTTGTATGTAATATGGAAAACATCGATCCTGTAGGAATACATACAGGAGACTCCATTGTAGTAGCACCAAGTCAAACGTTAAGTGACAGAGAGTACCAGTTACTACGAAATGTATCCTTAAAAATAATTAGAGCGTTAGAAATAGAAGGTGGCTGTAATGTGCAGCTAGCATTAGATCCACATAGTTTTCAATACTATATTATCGAAGTAAACCCGCGTGTTAGCCGTTCATCTGCACTAGCTTCAAAAGCTACAGGTTATCCAATTGCCAAGCTAGCAGCAAAAATAGCGGTAGGGTTAACGTTAGATGAAATGATGAACCCTGTAACAGGAAGAACATATGCATCATTCGAGCCTGCGTTAGACTATATCGTTACAAAAATACCAAGATGGCCGTTTGATAAATTTGAATCTGCCAATAGAAGCTTAGGAACACAAATGAAGGCAACTGGGGAAGTAATGGCCATCGGTAGAACATTTGAAGAATCCATCTTAAAAGCAGTGCGTTCGTTAGAGTCGAAAATTTTCCACTTAGAATTAGAGGATGCAGAGTCTATCAGTAACAGCACAATTGAAAAGAGAATTCGTAAAGCTGGGGATGAGCGCTTATTTTATGTAGCAGAAGCGTTACGTCGTGGCGTATCAATGGAAACCATTCATGACTGGAGTAAAATCGACTATTTCTTCCTACAAAAGTTCAGCAACATATTAGAAATGGAACAACGTATTAAAAACAATCCAGGGAATGAAGAATTATTAATAGAAGCTAAGCAAATGGGAATAAGCGATGTTACGATTGCGAAATTTTGGAATATAAGCGAACGAAATGTTTACGAAACAAGAAAGCAGCTACAATTGCAACCAGTTTATAAAATGGTAGATACTTGTGCAGCTGAATTTGAATCCGAAACTCCATATTTTTACGGCAGTTATGAAGAGGAAAATGAGTCGATTGTGACTAGTAAAGAAAGTATTGTCGTTTTAGGTTCGGGACCGATTCGAATTGGTCAAGGGGTAGAATTTGACTATGCTACTGTACACTCTGTATGGGCAATTAAAGAAGCAGGGTATGAGGCAATTATTATTAATAATAATCCTGAAACGGTATCTACCGACTTTAGTATTTCTGACAAACTATATTTCGAACCGTTAACGGTCGAAGACGTCATGAATATAATTGATTTAGAAAATCCAAAAGGGGTAGTCGTTCAGTTTGGAGGCCAAACAGCTATTAATCTAGCAGCAGAATTATCTGCAAGAGGAGTACGGATTTTAGGTACTTCTTTAGAAGATTTAGATCGTGCCGAAAATAGAGATAAGTTTGAACATACGTTAAATCAATTAGGAATTAGACAGCCAGTTGGTAAAACAGCAACTTCCGTAAGTGAAGCGATTACGATTGCCGAAAGTATTGGTTACCCGGTGCTAGTTCGTCCATCTTACGTACTTGGTGGAAGAGCGATGGAAATAGTTTATAAAACAGAAGAATTACTTCACTATATGGAGAACGCTGTAAAAGTAAATCCAGAACACCCAGTTTTAATAGATAAATATATGATTGGAAAAGAAATTGAAGTGGACGCTATTTCAGATGGGAAAGATGTGTTTATTCCTGGAATAATGGAACATATTGAACGAGCAGGTGTTCACTCAGGTGACTCCATTGCCGTTTACCCACCTCAAACACTATCGAAAAAGATTAAAGATGAAATCGTCGACTACACTATTCGATTAGCACGAGGTCTTAATATAGTAGGACTATTAAACATTCAATTTGTACTATATAAAGATGAAGTATTCGTAATAGAAGTAAACCCTAGATCAAGTAGAACAGTACCTTTCTTAAGTAAAATTACGAATGTGCCAATGGCAAATGTAGCAACAAAGGTAATTTTAGGAGAAAGTTTACAAGCTCAAGGTTATGCAACTGGGCTACAAGTTGAAACAGAAGGTGTTTTTGTAAAAGTACCTGTATTCTCGTTTGCTAAATTAAGAAATGTGGATATTACGCTCGGGCCAGAAATGAAATCTACCGGAGAAGTAATGGGGAAAGATATAACGCTAGAAAAAGCATTATATAAAGGACTAGTCGCATCGGGAATATCTATTAAAACGTATGGCTCTGTTTTGTTTACGATCTCTGATAAAGATAAAGAAGAGGCATTACAATTAGCGAAACGATTCCACCAAATAGGGTATAAACTTTTAGCAACGGAAGGAACAGCTACCTATTTTGAAAAAGAAAATATCCCTGTAACAGTTGTAAATAAAATCGGTGGAGAAGCACCAAACTTAATCGATGTAATTAGAAAAGGGAAAGCTCAGTTCGTTATTAACACACTAACAAAAGGAAAGCAACCAGCACGTGACGGGTTTAGAATTCGTCGTGAATCGGTAGAAAACGGTATTGCATGTTTAACTTCACTTGACACAGCAAATGCAATCCTTAGAGTGTTAGAGTCTATGACATTTTCTATTGATTCTATAGAACAATTACATCCTAGTGCGCAAGAGGTGGTGACAGTAGGATGAAAAAAGCTTACATGAATATCGTTTCGCATGAAAAAATAGCGAGAAATATTTATGAAATGACGCTACAAGGGGAGCTTGTCTCTCTTATGAATCATCCAGGTCAATTTGTTCATATACGGGTCGGAGACAGTTTAGATCCAATTTTAAGAAGACCGATTAGTATTGCAAAAATTAATAAGGAAGAACAAACTTTTACCATTGTCTATCGAGCTGAAGGAAAAGGAACCTTATTACTTTCTCAGAAAAAAATCGGTGACCTAGTAGATGTTCTAGGTCCACTCGGAAACGGATTTTCCATAAATACTGTACCTACAGGTGAGAAAGCATTAATTGTCGGGGGAGGAATTGGTGTTCCCCCGTTATTAGAACTGTCGAAACAGTTAAATGCAGTAGGAATAGAGACAATCCATGTTCTCGGGTTTCAGTCAAAGGAAGATGTGTTTTATGAACAACAATTTTTAAGCCTTGGTGATACGTATATTGCAACAGTAGACGGTTCTTATGGGACAGAAGGTTTTGTCACAAATGTTTTAAATGACAATCCATTCTCCTTTCATACTGTCTTTTCATGTGGGCCAACTGTGATGTTAAAAGTAATAGAAGAAAAGTATTCTACAAATTATCCTGTATTTCTATCATTAGAAGAAAGAATGGGATGTGGAATTGGGGCTTGCTTCGCTTGTGTTTGTCATAGAAAGGATGACCCTACTGGTTTTACTTATCGAAAAGTTTGCACGGATGGTCCGGTATTTCCGGCAGGGGAGGTTCTAATATGAACAGATTACAAATTGACTTGCCAGGTCTCTCGTTAAAAAATCCAATCATGCCTGCTTCTGGCTGTTTCGGATTTGGGCGAGAATACTCACGCTTTTATGATTTAAGCAAGCTCGGTGCGATTATGATCAAAGCAACTACGGAAATGCCGAGGTTTGGAAACGCAACGCCTAGAGTAGCTGAAACACCAGCTGGAATGTTAAATGCGATAGGGTTACAAAATCCAGGACTTCAGAAGGTTGTAGAGGAAGAGCTTCCGTTTTTACAACAATATGACGTTCCAATTATTGCTAACGTAGCTGGCTCAACAATCGAAGACTATGTGGAAGTAGCTAAAGAAATTTCAAAAGTATCGAACGTTCATGCTCTAGAACTAAACATTTCATGTCCCAATGTGAAAGAAGGCGGCATTGCATTCGGAACTCAACCTGAAGTTGCCTATGCTGTTACGAAAGCAGTTAAAGATGTTTCCGAAGTACCGGTATACGTTAAGTTATCTCCAAACGTCACAAATATCGTTGAAATCGCTCAAGCTATTGAACGAGCAGGAGCAGATGGATTAACGATGATTAACACGTTACTCGGAATGAGACTAGATTTAAAGACAGCTCAGCCAATTTTAGCAAATGGTACTGGTGGACTATCAGGCCCAGCAATTAAGCCAGTTGCCATCCGAATGGTGTACGAAGTTAGTCAAAATGTAAATATCCCTATTATCGGAATGGGTGGAGTACAATCAGCAGAAGATGTGCTAGAATTCTTTTACGCTGGTGCAAGTGCAGTAGCAGTTGGTACAGCTAATTTTGTTGATCCATATATATGTCCGACTTTAATTGATGACCTACCTCCATTGCTAGATAAACTAGGTATTGAGCATATATCAGAATGTATCGGAAGGAGCTGGAAAAAGTGAAACAGGATTTAATAGTTGCACTTGATTTTCCTACAAAAAAAGAGGTTGATACTTTTTTAAGCCATTTTGATGATGGACCACTATTTGTCAAAGTAGGAATGGAATTGTTTTATCAAGAAGGCCCTTCTATTATTGAAGATTTAAAGAAAAGAAATCATCGAATTTTTTTAGATTTAAAACTACATGATATTCCTAACACTGTGTATCAAGCAATGAAAGGTTTAGCCAATTTAGGTGTGGACTTAACGAATGTGCATGCTGCTGGTGGATGTGAAATGATGAAAGCAGCCCTAGAAGGTTTAACAGCTGGTAGTTTAGGAGAAAGACCAGCACTTATTGCAGTTACACAGTTAACAAGTATGTCAGAAGAACGTATGAAAAAGGATTTATTAATAGATCAAGCATTAAATGATGTAGTACTACATTATGCTAGCAATGCAAAAGAAAGTGGACTAGATGGAGTTGTATGCTCTGCCTATGAAGCGCCAATGTTAAACTCAGCACTAGGTGAATCATTTTTAAAAGTAACACCAGGTATTCGATTGGCATCCTCTTCAAACGATGATCAAGTTAGAGTTGTAACACCGAAAGAAGCATCAAGATTAGGTTCAAGCTCTATCGTAGTTGGGCGTTCGATTACAGGAGCTAGTGATCCAAGAAAAGCATACGAAGAAGTGAATGAACAGTGGAGAGGGGTAGCAAAAAAATGAACGAGAAAATTGCTGAACATTTATTACGAATAAAAGCAGTATTTTTACAGCCGAATGATCCGTTTACTTGGTCTTCTGGAATGAAGTCTCCTATTTATTGTGATAACCGGTTAACTTTATCTTATCCAAAAGTAAGAAGTGATATAGCATCAGAGCTAGCTAAAGTGATACAAAATGAATTTGGCGATGTAAATGTGATAGCAGGAACAGCAACAGCTGGAATTCCCCATGCTGCGTTTGTTAGTGAAAGACTTAATCTACCAATGTGCTATGTGCGAAGTAAAGCAAAAGAACATGGAAAAGGGAAACAAATAGAAGGGAAAGTAGAGTCGGGTCAAAAGGTAGTAGTAGTAGAAGATTTAATTTCAACAGGTGGAAGTGCAATTAATGCAGTGGAAGCACTAAGAGCAGAAGGTTGCGAAGTGGTTGGAATTATCTCTATTTTTACGTACGACCTACCTGTTGGAAAAGAAAGGCTAGAAGCATCCAACATTAAAGCAGTCTCTATTTGCAACTATGAAACACTGTTAAAAGTAGCAGTGAAAGAAGGATACGTTGGAGAAAAAGACGTAGAAAAATTAACGAAATGGATGGAAAATCCCCAAGATGAGTCTTGGATGGCAAGTTAATATAATTAAAAAAACCACAAGAGTTGTTATATTGCAATCTTGTGGTTTTTTCGTTGTTAACTTAATTAGATTTTAATTTAATGACGAGCTCTTCATTAGGTGTTACAAAGATAGTTTGTTGGTTGTCATATATAACAAACCCAGGTTTTGATCCACTAGGCTTTTTAACGTGTCTTATTTTTGTGAAATCTACAGGAACACTGCTAGATTGTTTCGCCTTACTGAAGTAGGCAGCAATGGTCGCTGCTTCACGTATCGTATTATCAGTTGGTTCTAAATGACGAATCACGACATGTGAGCCAGGAATGTCTTTCGTATGAAACCAAATCTCGTCTCGGCGAGCAACTTTATTCGTTAAATAATCGTTTTGTTTATTGTTTTTACCAACTAAAATCTCTATCCCTTCAGAAGAAATATATTTTTCAAGTAAAGGCTTTTGTGGTTTGTTTTTCTTCGCACCTTTCTTTTGTTTCACTTTTAAATATCCTTCCTCGACCAACTCTTCTCTAATCTCTTGAACGTCTTTTGGAGAAGCGGCTTCGAGCTGTTGAAATAACATTTCGAAATAAGTAATTTCTTCTTTCGCTAGTTCTATTTGTTCACGAACGATGGAAAGTGAATTTTTCGCTTTCTGATATTTTTGGAAGTATCTTTGCGCATTTTCAGAAGGTGATAGTTTTGGCGATAATTCAATTTTAATACTGCTACCATTTTCATCATAATAATTGATAACTTCAATTTCTTTAGCGCCACGCTTCAGCCTATGTAAATTAGCTGTTAGTAATTCACCATACAATTGGAAAGTGTCGGCCTTTTTAGCGTCTTCTAATGTTTGTTCTAATTTTTTAATTTTCGTTTTATTTTTTTGTATTTCATTTTGTACAAATCTTTCTAAGTCATGTGCTTGTTGCTTAACTCTATCGCGTGAAGCTTTCCCAAAATAAAAACGATCCAGTAACTCGCTTAAAGAAGAATAACGTTTAATTTCACCCTTCACATGTGTTACATCCGTTAAATAAAAAATTTCTTTTTGTTCTGGTGTAATAATAATTTGCGGATGAATATCATCAGCAATTTCCTTCATTAGCTGGACAAATGCTTTCGGAAGAGTTTCTCTGTTCGCTAGTCCTGCACGGTGAACTGCTTCTCTAGCTAAAATAGGAGAAACTCCTGCAAAGAGAGAAACTAATTGTTTATCTAATTTACCAGAAAAATAATCTATTTTCGTTTGGACAATTTCCTCATTGGCCTCAAAAGGATTTATTTTTTCTTGTTGAGGTGGAAGAACGTAAGCTTGACCAGGAGCTATGCTACGGTGACGATTAAACGCCATCGAAATATGCTTAATACTATCAAGAATCATATTTTTTTCTTTATCCACGAAAATAATGTTAGAATGTCTGCCCATAATTTCAATAATTAATTGTTTATAAGATATATCACCAATTTCGTTTCGGGTTTTCATTTCGAAAACAATAATTCTATCCATATCAACTTGTTGAATAGAAGTGATGATACTCCCTTCTAAATGTTTGCGTAATAGCATACAAAACATAGGTGGTTCACTCGGATTGTCATACACTTCTTCCGTAAGGTGTACACGTGCGTAACTTGGGTGAGCAGATAGGAGTAATTTATGGTTTTTTCCGTTTGCGCGAATGGTAAACACTAGCTCTTGTTTATAAGGCTGGTAAACTTTCGAAATTCTACCGCTTTCTAAATTGTGTTTAAGTTCTTGCGTCATTTTATGTGTGAAAATTCCATCAAAGGACATAGGTAACTTCCTCTCTCATGTAACAGCATTTATATAATACTATCCGTTGTTTTAAATTTTAGTAAATTTGTATATCTCCTGCGGAAAAGCTCCAGTTTGATTGGACCTAACCGAGCCGCCTTCGCTTTTCATTGTCCAGCTCCGGCGGCTAGGTCCGGCTCAAACTTCGCTTTTCCTCCGTACGATAAGTCAACATCGGCTCTCTGACGTTCGCCGTGTTTCCTTTATCTCCTGCGGAAAAGCTCCAGTTTGATTGGACCTAACCGAGCCGCCTTCGCTTTTCTATGTCCAGCTCCGGCGCTTAGGCCCTATCAAACTTCCCGTTCCGTCCGTACGATAAGTCAACATCGGTTCACGCATTCGCGTTCACCGTGTTTCCTTTATCTCCTACCGGAACAGTCCAGTTTGTACGGGCCTGAGCAAAGCGCCTCCGCTTTTCTTATAATTATATCATTTTTTTGGACGAGTCTGAATAAGCTTTGGTGAGGGTAGTTTGTGTAAAGTTTGTGAGGTGGGGGAGAGGAAAAGATGAAATGGCATGAAATGAGGGTCGAAGAGGTAGAGGAACGAATAAACTCCGACCTTGAGAATGGCTTGAATGATGAAGAAGTAATTAAGCGGATTGAACAGTTTGGGCCGAATGAGCTAAAGGAAGCAGAAAAACAAAATGTATTACTACTATTTTTAGAACAATTTAAAGATTTTATGGTTGTTGTTTTATTAGCTGCAACGTTAATATCAGGTTTATTAGGTGAGTATATTGATGCAATTGCGATTATGGCTATTGTATTAATTAATGGACTTTTAGGTTTTTTCCAAGAAAGAAAGGCAGAAAAGTCGTTACATGCATTAAAGGAGTTGTCGGCTCCTCAAGTTACCGTACTTCGGAACGGTGAATGGAAAAAGGTACCTTCAAGAGAAGTAGCTGTCGGAGATGTAGTGAAGTTTTCTAGTGGAGATCGTATAGGGGCAGACATGAGAATCGTTAAGTCAAGCTCTTTAGAAATTGAAGAATCTGCGTTAACTGGTGAATCGTTGCCGGTAGTGAAGAAAGAATCGCCAATTGTAGGGGATAACATCTCTATTGGTGATCAAGAGAATATGGCTTTTATGGGAACGGTTGTAACACGGGGGAGTGGCGTAGGAGTTGTTGTTGCGACAGGTATGCACACAGCAATGGGGCAAATTGCCGATCTTTTGCAATCTTCCGAAACGATTATAACCCCTTTACAAAGAAGATTAGAACAGTTAGGTAAAATTCTAATTGTAGTAGCGTTAATTTTAACCTTTCTCGTAGTAGCTATTGGAGTATTACAAGGTCATGATATATATACGATGTTTCTAGCTGGGGTTTCGTTAGCAGTTGCTGCCATTCCAGAAGGGTTGCCTGCTATCGTAACAATTGCGCTGTCTCTAGGGGTAACGCGCATGATTAAACAAAAATCGATTGTTCGAAAACTACCTGCAGTCGAGACGCTAGGTTGTGCGTCTGTCATCTGTTCTGATAAAACAGGTACTTTAACACAAAATAAAATGAGCGTTACGAACATTTGGTCTAGCGGTAAAGTGTGGAAAGTTTCTGGTGTTGGGTATGAGCCAAAAGGGGATTTTATTTTAGAGAATAAAGAAATGAATCCTAATAATGAAAAGCCACTTCAACAATTGTTAACTTTTGGGTTACTATGTAATAATGCTAATATCGTAAAGAAAAATGGACATTACGTATTAGACGGTGATCCTACTGAAGGAGCATTAACCGTCGCTGCTATGAAAGCAGGTTTAACGAGGGAAGGTCTTTTATCACAATTTAAATTAGTGAAAGAGTTTCCATTTGACTCGGAACGTAAAATGATGACTGTAATTGTGGAAGACAAACAAGGAAAAGCATTTGCAATTACAAAAGGTGCCCCAGATGTTGTAATGGACGTATCTAACTCCATTTTATGGGACGGTAGGAAGGAAACTTTCACACCAAAATTTAAAGACGAAGTCCAAGGTGCTGTTTATCAATTTGCATCAGATGCGTTACGAAATATCGCAATTGCATTTAAGCCGTTAGAAAACAATAACGTAAGCCAATTTGAGGCTGAAAAAGATTTAACACTTATTGGAATACAAGGAATGATTGACCCACCAAGACCGGAAGTACAAGCTGCAGTAAAAGAATGTAAGGCTGCAGGCATTAAAACGGTTATGATTACAGGAGATCATGTCGTTACGGCAAAAGCAATCGCATTACAATTAGGTATTTTACCTTTTGGAGGAAAAGTTTTAGATGGTAAAGCATTGTCAAACATGACGGATGATGAGTTAGAAGAAATAGTTGATGATGTTTATGTGTACGCGCGAGTGTCTCCTCAGCATAAATTAAAAATAGTGAAGGCACTACAAAGAAAAGGACATATAGTGGCGATGACTGGCGACGGAGTAAATGATGCTCCGGCAATAAAAGCTTCTGATATCGGAATTGCTATGGGGATAACTGGTACTGATGTAGCAAAAGAAGCGTCCTCACTAGTTTTACTAGATGATAATTTCGCTACAATCAAATCCGCAATAAAAGAAGGAAGAAATATATACGAGAACATACGAAAATTTATTCGCTACTTGTTGGCTTCCAATGTTGGAGAAATATTAGTTATGCTATTCGCAATGCTAATGGGACTACCGTTACCACTAGTAGCAATACAAATTTTGTGGGTTAATTTAGTTACAGACGGCTTGCCAGCTATGGCACTTGGATTAGATCAGCCAGAAGATGATGTCATGAAAAGAAAACCACGAAATCCGAAAGAAGGGGTATTTGCACGGGGACTATGGTGGAAAATAATTAGTCGAGGATTTTTAATAGGGATTGTTACATTAATAGCATTTGTTATTGTATACAATCAAAACCCAGACAATTTACCGTACGCTCAAACAGTAGCTTTTGCAACGTTAGTAATGGCTCAATTAATTCATGTTTTTGATTGTCGAAGTGAAAAATCAATTTTTCACCGTAATCCGTTTGAAAATATGTATTTAGTTGTAGCAGTACTTTCTTCTGTTTTACTAATGTTAATTGTTATATACTATCCACCGTTACAAACTATATTCCATACTGTTTATTTAGACCCGAAAGAATGGTTGTTAATTTTAGGTTTAGCATCCTTGCCAACTTTTTTACTAGTTGGGTCACTTTTTACGCGAAAACAAAAGGAGAATATGGTATAATTCTTAAAGGTAGTAGAGATTACTCTATTACCTTTTTCCTTGTTATTTCATTTTTTCCTTTGAAAATGACGAAAAGAATGCTAAGATTATTTTTGCTTAGCGTATAGTTTAGCACCATTTTTTTGAAAGAAACGGATGTGACAGAATGGTAAAAAGTATGACTGGCTATGGTAGTGCCTTTTTACAAACAGATACCTATACCATTACAGTGGAAATGAAATCAGTTAACCATCGTTTCTGCGAAATAAATATGAGAATGCCTAAGCAATTACTTTCCTTAGAAGAAAAGATGAAACGTGTAATAAATATGTTAATACATAGAGGCAGAGTAGAAGTTTTTATAACGATAGATGGAATAGGTCTTTCTTCGCGAAAGTTAGAAGTTGACTGGGATTTATTAAGAGACTATATAAAAAAAACGGAAGAAATAAAGAGTTCCTCTAATATACAAGGTTCTATTACTATTAGTGATGTTCTTCAGCTAGATAACGTTTTAATTGTTAATGAGGTAGAGGACTACCAATCTGAATTAGAGACACAATTACTTCAGTTAGTAGAAACAGCAACAAGAAAATTAATTGAAATGCGAACCTCTGAAGGTGAAACAATAAAAACAGACCTATTAAATCAAGTGAAAGAGGTTGAGCAAACTTCTTTACAGTTAATGGAATACGCACCAAATGTAATACTTACATATAAAGAAAGATTAGAAAAAAGAATGAAGGACTGGGTTCAAGGTTCAGTCGATGAACAACGAATCGCCACCGAAGTAGCGATATTTGCAGATAGATCCGATATTAATGAAGAATTACAACGTATTCAAAGTCATGTTCATCAATTCCAAAGAACACTAGAAACAGATGGTCCTATCGGGCGAAAGCTTGATTTTATTATACAAGAATTAAATCGAGAGACTAATACGATCGGTTCAAAAAGCAATGATGCTAAAATTAGTAATACGGTAATTAATATGAAAGCTTGTTTAGAAAAGATGAAGGAACAAGTTCAAAACATTGAATAATTTTGATTACATTTTTTCGTAGAGGTAAAGAATAGAGTTGTAACTAAAGGTGGGGAAAGCATGAGTATTAAGTTAATTAACATCGGATTTGGTAATATTGTATCTGCAAATCGTATTATTTCTATTGTAAGTCCAGAGTCCGCTCCAATTAAACGTATCATTCAAGATGCACGTGATCAAGGTATGTTAATAGATGCTACATATGGTAGGAGGACTCGTGCAGTTATCATAATGGATAGCGATCACGTAATTTTATCTGCCGTGCAACCAGAAACAGTTGCGCAAAGGCTTGTTAATAAAGATGAAATGTCTGATGAAGGGTAGGTAACATAAAGACATGATTGAAAGAGGTTTATTAATTGTTCTTTCTGGCCCGTCTGGTGTTGGTAAAGGAACAGTAAGGAAAGCGATATTTTCAAAAGATGATGTCGATTTTGAGTATTCAATTTCGATGACAACAAGAAAACCCCGAGAAGGAGAAGTAGATGGAGTTGACTACTTCTTTAAATCGAAGGAAGAATTCAAGTCTTTAATTGAAAAAGATAAATTTATTGAATGGGCGGAATACGTAGGTAACTACTACGGCACTCCTGTCGATTATGTAGAACAATGTTTATCGCAAGGAAAAGATGTCTTCCTTGAAATTGAAGTGCAAGGTGCGTTACAAGTAAAGAATAAATTTCCAGAAGGTGTTTTCATTTTCTTAGCACCACCAAGTCTTTCCGAATTAAAGAAACGAATTACAACTAGAGGAACAGAAACAGCAGATTTAATTAATAATCGTATGACTGTTGCAAAAGAAGAAATTGAAATGATGGACGCATACGACTACGTGGTGGAGAATGATGAAGTGGATTTAGCTTGCTCAAGAATTCAATCCATCGTAGTTGCCGAACATTGTAAACGCACAAGAATACGAGAAAAATACCAAAGAATGTTGGAGGTTGAATAAAATGTTAAATCCTTCTATCGACTCATTAATGAAAAAATTAGATTCCAAATACACGTTAGTAACAGTTTCAGCAAGACGTGCACGTGAATTACAACAAGATGGAACAGTAATGTTAAGTAAAACAGTTTCCCATAAAAATGTAGGGAAAGCGTTAGAAGAAATCGATGCAGAATTATTGAAAGTAATTCATGTAAGTTCTACAGAACGCAGTGAAGGTATTTTAAACAGCAAATAATACAGCCTCTCGTTTAGGTTGTGGAGCGGAAAGGACGAATATTTCTTCCTTTCCATATTCATAAATACGTTCTACATCATAAATGGGCAACCTAGCAATAGGTTGTTATTTTTTTAGTCTTTTCAAAGCTAAAAGCTTAGATAACCGTAAACGGAATTAGCACTAAAGAGCTAGAAATGGATGTATATATTATTTGAACAGCTTCAATGTTTTACCTTTCATGTTTTAGAACCGTGAGTGAAACGTAGCGGAAGACACTTGACTCCTGCGGGATGTAGAGGGAAGGTCGAGACCCCACAGGCGCAGCCGAGGAGGCTCGAATCCCTCCCCGCGGAAAGCAAGTGTCTGTAGCGAAGTGAAACGTATTGCTTAAAACATATAAACAACATTCATTGCTGTCTATAATGCAATGCTTTTTCTTAAACACACCTATTTTCTAGAGAAGACCCACCAAACAATCTTAAAAGTCGACGAAACCAATCATTTTGTTTATATTAGAATAAAGTTTTTCCTAATAATCGTTACATGAATAAATAAACTGTTACATATAATTTTTCATTTTGGGGGAATGAGAAAATGAAAGATAAAAAAATACTACTTTGTGTAACTGGCGGAATTGCTGCCTACAAAGCAATCGCACTAACTAGTAAACTAATTCAAAAAGGTGCTATCGTCAAAGTAATCATGAGTGACTCAGCAGTGAAATTTGTAACACCACTAGCATTTCAAGCACTCTCACGCAACGATGTTTACACAGATACATTCGAAGAAAAAGATCCCAAAGTTATCTCTCATATAGAATTAGCTGATTGGGCAGACATCGTACTTATAGCACCTGCCACTGCAAACGTAATTGGAAAATTAGCAAACGGAATTGCAGACGATATGATTACTACTACACTATTGGCAACGAAGGCTCCTGTATGGGTAGCCCCAGCTATGAACGTAAACATGTATGACCACCCAGCCGTTCGAACTAACATGACAACATTAACTACATTTGGATATCACTTTATTGAGCCTCAAGCTGGATTTTTAGCATGTGGATGGATTGGGAAAGGGCGATTAGAAGAACCAGAAACAATTGTACAATTGTTAGAAGACTTTTTTTCTGAAAATAAAGGTCAACAACTAATTTTAAAAGGTAAAAAACTACTAGTTACAGCAGGACCAACGGTTGAAATCATTGATCCTGTACGGTATTTAACGAATCGATCTTCTGGTAAAATGGGGTACGCAATTGCCGAAGCGGCCCAACATTTAGGTGCAGAAGTAGTGCTAATTTCTGGGCCGACCGCTTTACAGCCCCCTCCAAATGTTCAAACTATTTTTGTAGAATCAGCAGAACAAATGCTACAAGAAGTTTTAAAGCATTACGACCAATCGGACATTGTTATTAAGGCCGCAGCTGTTGCAGACTATCGACCTAAGTTCGTATCGGAAAGTAAAATCAAAAAGAATGACGGAAGCATAGTCATTGAAATGGAAAGAACGACAGATATTTTAAAAACGTTAGGTGAAAGAAAGAAACAACAACTTTTAGTAGGATTTGCAGCCGAAACTAACAATGTTGAGCAATATGCAAAAGGAAAACTAGAAAAGAAAAACTTAGATTATATTGTAGCGAATAATGTGACAGAAGAAGGTGCTGGTTTTAATACAGATACGAATATTATTTCCATTTACAGTAGAAACGAAAAACCTACTTCTTTCCCTAAATTAACGAAATTAGAACTAGCGTACAAAATATTACAGCATATTGCTTCAAAAGGTAGTGATATGTAAATGACATATGCGAGTGTAATCGTTGATGTACCAGCAAAGCAAATTGATCGAACGTTTGATTATGGGGTGCCTGAACAATGGAAGGATATTGTTCAACCAGGGGTGAGAGTAATTGTTCCTTTTGGTCCCCGTAATGTACAAGGTTTCGTTGTCTTTTTGAAGGATAATACCGAATTAGAGAAGGTAAAGCCGATTCAATCTGTTTTAGATTTACAGCCTGTCTTAACGAGTGAACTATTACAATTAGCACAATGGTTAAAAAATCACACACTTTGCTATACAATAAGTGCTTTACAGGCGATGCTTCCTGCTGCATTAAAAGCTAAATATGAAAAATGGTTAATTGTTAAAAATACGGAAACATTGCCAACGGAACTACACTCTATATTTGGGGAAAATGGACGGGTTTTGTACGATAATGTGAAGGATCAACCGTATTTTCCAATCATTCAAAAGCTGGTGAAACAAGATAAAATTGAGCTCTATTATCAAGTAAAGGATAAGGCAAAGAAAAAAACGATCAAAATGATAGATGTCCAGTTCTCACAAGAACAGTTAACATCATACATGAAACAATTGACTAAAGGTGCAAAAGCGCAAACACGAGTACTGACGTATATCATGGAAAATGAAATTGCCAAAATTTCCAAACAAGAGCTATTAGAAATGACACAAACTAGTAGTTCCGTTATAAAAACTTTAACGAACGAAGGTATTATAACGGAAATAGAGGAAGAGATTTATCGTGACCCGTACAAAGATAGAAATTTTCAAAAGTCTCACCCGTTGCCATTATCAGATCAACAGCTAAACGCAATAACTCCTATTCTTCGTTGCATTGAAAAAGGTCGACATGAAAGTTTTGTCATGTTCGGTGTTACAGGAAGCGGAAAAACGGAAGTGTATATGCAGGCTGTTGATGCTGTGTTGCAAAAAGGTCAAGAAGCAATCATATTAGTTCCAGAAATTTCATTAACACCACAAATGGTAAACCGATTTAAATCTCGATTCGGTGATGAAGTTGCTGTTTTACATAGTGGACTAGGAATCGGAGAAAAATACGATGAATGGAGAAAAATTCATCGAAAAGAAGTGAGAGTAGTAGTTGGTGCAAGATCTGCTATTTTTGCTCCGTTTGAGAATGTAGGTATTATTATCATTGATGAGGAGCATGAATCAAGCTACAAACAAGAGGAAACACCACGATACCACGCTAAAGATGTAGCAATCCAACGAGGGAAATATCATAATTGCCCTGTTGTTCTAGGAAGTGCTACTCCAACATTAGAGACATTTGCACGTGCTAAAAAAGGATTATACACACTGTTAACGATGGATAAGCGTATGAATGAGCAAGCAATGCCAACTGTTGAAATTGTAGATATGAGGGAAGAATTAAGAGAAGGAAATCGTTCGATGTTTTCTCGAGTGCTTGTAGAAAAGCTACAAGACCGAATTGATAGAGGAGAGCAATCTGTTTTATTTTTAAATAAACGTGGTTATTCTTCATTTATGATGTGTAGAGATTGTGGATTTGTTATTGAATGTCCTCATTGCGATATTACTTTAACCTATCATCGTTTTTCTAACTCTATGAAATGTCATTATTGTGGATTTGAAGAGCCGGTAGTTTCAACTTGTCCTTCTTGTCAAAGTGAACATTTTCGATTTTTTGGTACAGGTACACAAAAAGTGGAAGAAGAATTAGTTAAAATAATGCCAGAAGCGAAAATAATAAGAATGGACATTGATACTACTTCTAAAAAAGGTTCACACGAAAAACTGTTAGAACAATTTGGTCAGAAGAAAGCGAATGTTCTTTTAGGTACGCAAATGATTGCAAAAGGATTAGATTTTCCTGATGTCACATTAGTAGGTGTATTAACGGCAGATACGATGTTAAATGTGCCAGACTTTAGATCCGCAGAAAAAACGTTTCAATTATTAACACAAGTAAGCGGACGAGCAGGACGGCATGTGCTTCCCGGGGAAGTTATAATTCAAACGTATACGCCTGAGCATTACAGTGTGCAATTAGCAAGCACTCATGATTATCATTCCTTCTATAATAAGGAAATGATGGTCAGAAAACTTCACCAATATCCACCGTTTTACTATACTGTCCTTTTAACTGTTTCACATGAGGAACTACCAAAAGTAGTACAAGTTACGGAGAAAATATCATTTTTCTTAAAGCAACAATTGTCCAACGAAGCTATCATATTGGGACCAGTTGCGTCACCAATTGCACGAATAAAAGACCGTTACCGCTATCAATGTATAATTAAATACAAAAGAGAGCCAAAACTAAACGATTTATTAAAAACTATCTTAGATAAATATCAACAACAAATGGTAAGGGAAAAACTATTAATTTCAGTAGATTTAAACCCGTACATGATGATGTAGGTCGGAGGAAATAAATGATTTTAGAAATTGTAAAACACCCAGCAGAAGTATTAGAAACACAATGCGAAAAGGTAACTGTTTTCGATAAAAGACTAGCAAAATTATTAGATTCTATGTATGAAACGATGCTAGAAGCGGATGGTGTTGGTCTTGCTGCACCACAAGTAAATGTTAGGAAACAAATTGCAGTTGTAGATATTGATGACCATCATGGGAAGATTGAATTAATTAATCCAGAAATAGTCGAAGAAGATGGAGAGCAAGTAGGACCAGAAGGATGTTTAAGCTTTCCAGGGCTTTTTGGGGAAGTTGCCCGACCGAATTATGTAAAAGTAAAAGCACAAAATAGACGCGGGAAATTTTTTGAACTACAAGCGACGGGTTTTTTAGCCCGAGCAATTGTCCATGAAGTGGATCACCTGCATGGTGTGCTATTTACGAGTAAAGTAACAAAATATTACGAAGAAGATGAATTAGAAGGTGAATAAAATGAAAAATATAGTATTTATGGGGACGCCAGATTTTGCAGTTCCGGTTTTACAGCAATTAATAAATGATCAATATAATGTGATCGCTGTAGTAACTCAACCAGATCGTCCAAAAGGGAGAAAAAAAGTTCTGACTCCTCCACCAGTTAAAGTGGAAGCAGAAAAGCATAAAATCCCTATTTATCAACCAGAAAAAATACGCTTAGAGGAAGAATATAAAAAAATCATCGAGCTACAACCAGATTTAATCGTCACCGCTGCATTCGGTCAAATTCTTCCTAAATCATTATTAGATGCACCTAAATATGGATGTGTTAATGTTCATGCATCCCTATTACCTAAACTACGCGGAGGCGCTCCGATTCATTATTCTATCATTCAAGGCGAAGCGAAAACAGGCGTAACAATTATGTACATGGTAGAAAAGTTAGATGCTGGCGATATTTTAACACAAGTAGAAGTTGAAATTTTAGAAAGTGACCATGTTGGTACATTACATGATAAGTTAAGTGTAGCAGGTTCAAAGTTATTGTCAGAAACATTACCTCTTCTGTTTGAAGGGAAATTAAATGCTATAAAACAAAATGATGATGAGGCTACTTTTGCGTACAATATTAAACGAGAACAAGAAAAAATAGATTGGTCCAAAGATGGAGAGGGAATATATAATCACATTCGTGGTTTACATCCTTGGCCAGTTGCTTATACAACGTTAGATGGTCAAGCAGTAAAAGTTTGGTGGGGAGAAAAGATCTCAACAACTAAATCTGGTAACCCCGGTGAAGTAATTCACATAGAAAATGATGGGTTTGTTGTGAAAACTGGCAATAATATTGGAATAAAGATAACAGATCTTCAGCCTGCTGGTAAAAAGAGAATGACTGGAGAGCAATACCTAAACGGTGCGGGGTCCGCCTTAAAAGAAGGAGCTTTGTTAGATTAAATGAAAAATGTTCGTGAATTAGCAGTTGATGCATTATTAAGTATAGAAAAAAATCAATCATATTCTAACCTATTACTCAATCATTATTTGGACCAACATAAAGTGCAAAAAAAAGATGCTGGACTTTTTACAGAGATTGTTTACGGAACAGTACAAAGAAGGATGACGATTGACTATTATTTAGCTCCTTTTATTGCTAAACAAAAAAAGCTTCAAGACTGGGTTAAAATATTATTGAATATCTCTCTATACCAAATGTTATATTTAGACAGAATTCCAGAGCGAGCTGTCATTTTTGAAGCGGTTGAAATAGCCAAAAAGAGAGGACATAAAGGGGTAGCATCTGTTGTAAATGGTGTATTACGGTCCATACAAAGAAATGGTGTACGTTCGCTTGATGACATAACGGATGAAATAGAGAAAATATCTATAGCAACAAGTCATCCGAAATGGTTAGTTGAAAAATGGGTCGAACAATATGGACTAGAACAAACAACTTTAATGTGTGAACAAAATTTAAAGCCACCTTTTCAAACCGCTCGAGTAAATACACACAAAGCAACGGTAGAAGAAGTAATGGAAATGCTAATAGATGAAGGGTACAATGTTGTAAAAGGAGAAGTTTCCCCTTATGCAATTGTTTTAAAACAAGGGAATCTTGCCTACTCTAAAGTCTATGAGAAAGGCTTATTAACGATCCAAGATGAAAGTTCCATGTTAGTGGCACCTTCGTTAGGTGTAGAAATTGGACAAACGGTATACGATTGTTGTGCTGCACCAGGAGGAAAAACGACGCATATTGGTGAATTGTTAAAAGGAACTGGTAAAGTTTTTGCAACAGATTTACACGAACATAAAGTTAAATTAATCGTTAGCCAGGCAACCCGTCTTGGACTAACAAACATTGAGGCTAAAGCATACGATAGCCGAAAAGTACAAGATATATTTGAACATGAAAGTTTTGATAAAGTTTTAGTTGATGCTCCGTGTTCGGGATTTGGGGTTATTCGAAGGAAGCCAGACTTAAAATATGCTAAATCAGCAAAAGATATAGAGCAATTAGCTACCATTCAAAAAAATATATTAACTCATGTTGCTCCTTTAGTAAAAAAAGGTGGCACACTAGTTTATAGTACATGTACAATTGATAAAGAAGAAAATATGGAAGTTGTTTCCGAATTTTTAAAAGAACATCCTCATTTTTCTTTAGATGCAGAATTTAGAAATTTAATTCCCGAGGTTGCACACAAATACGTGGAAAACGGTATGTTGCAAATTTTACCTCATTATTTTAATAGCGATGGATTTTTTATTGCGAGACTAAAAAGGCAGGTGTAAAAGATGGAGAAAACAACACGAAAGCAGCAAGATGCAACAATAACGAAACCTTCCATCTACTCGCTTCAACTTCATGAGTTAGAAGCTTGGTTAATTGAAAATGGTGAGAAGAAATTTAGAGGAAAGCAAATTTTTGATTGGCTCTACATTAAGAGGGTAACTTCTTTTGAGGATATGTCGAACCTTTCAAAAACTTTAAGAGAAAAGCTAGAGGAACAATTCGTACTTACGACCCTAAAAACACTTATTCAACAAACATCATCTGATGGAACTATGAAGTTTTTATTTGAATTGCATGATGGATATTCCATTGAAACAGTTTTAATGCGACATGAATATGGTAATTCAGTATGTGTCACAACACAAGTAGGTTGCCGAATTGGCTGTACATTTTGTGCCTCTACATTAGGGGGATTAAAGCGAAACCTAGAAGCTGGGGAAATTGTAGCTCAAGTTGTTAAAGTGCAACAGGCAGTAGATGAAATGAATGAACGAGTAAGTCATGTAGTTATAATGGGAATTGGCGAACCGTTTGATAATTTCGATGAAATGTTGGATTTCTTAAAAATTATCAACCATAACGATGGTTTAAATATTGGTGCAAGACATATTACGGTTTCTACGAGCGGAATTATTCCAAAGATTTATAAGTTTGCTGATGAAAATATGCAAATAAACTTTGCTATATCCCTACATGCTCCAAATACAGAGATTCGCTCAAAGCTTATGCCAATTAACCGTGCGTATAAGTTACCAGACTTGATGGAAGCTGTTAAGTACTATATTGAAAAAACAGGACGTAGAGTTAGTTTTGAATATGGGCTTTTTGGTGGAGTTAATGACCAAGTGGAACATGCGGAAGAATTGGCAAGATTAGTGAAAGGAATAAAATGTCATATTAATTTAATTCCTGTAAACTATGTTCCAGAAAGAGACTATGTAAGAACACCGAAAGAACAAATTTTTGAATTCGAAAAAACATTAAAGAAATATGGGGTAAATGTTACGATCCGTCGCGAACAAGGTCATGATATTGATGCAGCTTGTGGACAACTTCGTGCGAAGGAGCGTAAAGAGGAGACGAGGTGAATTCATTGAAGAGTGTCTTTTTAACCAATAAAGGGAAAGTACGCACACATAATGAAGACCATGGTGGAATTTATGAAAAAAATGATGGATTAACCTTGGCGATTGTGTGTGATGGAATGGGCGGTCATCAAGCTGGTGATATTGCAAGTAAGCTAGCAGTTGAAAAAATGGAGGCATATTGGAATGAGGAGGAAGTTTTCTCCTCTCCTAATGATACAGAAACGTGGCTTAAAAATAAAATTGTACAAGTTAACTCAGACTTATATCAATATGCGAGCGTACATAAAGAATGTAATGGAATGGGAACAACAATTGTCGCGGCAGTATGTACCTCTTCGTACGTTACGATTGGGCATGTAGGGGATAGTCGTTGTTATTTATCATCAGAAGAACAAATAAAACAATTAACAGATGACCATTCCTTCGTAAATGAGCTTGTAAAGAGTGGTCAAATTTCTAAGGAAGATGCTGAACATCATCCGAGAAAAAATGTTATTTTACAAGCTCTCGGGACAGAGCAGTCAGTGAAAGTAGATATAAGAACGCTCCCACTTGAGGAAGATGGTTATTTGTTATTATGTTCTGATGGACTAACGAATAAAGTAAGTGATGAAGAATTAATCTCTATACTACATAATAGTGAAATGTTACTACAAGAAAAAGCGGAACAAATGATTAATCTTGCGAACGAATATGGTGGAGAAGATAATATATCCGTTGCAATAGTCAACTTATCTGTCACCGAAATGGAAAGCAGGTGATATGTATGTTAATAGGAAAAAGATTGAACGGACGGTATAAAATTGAACAAGTAATTGGTGGCGGGGGAATGGCAAATGTCTATCTTGCCCACGACATGATTTTAAACCGTGACGTTGCAGTAAAAGTGTTACGTTTAGATTATGCTAATGATAATGATTTTATTCGCCGCTTTAGAAGAGAAGCCCAATCCGCAACTAGTTTAGATCATCCAAACATCGTTAGTATTTATGATATCGGTGAAGAGAATGATATTTATTATATTGTAATGGAATATGTGAAAGGGCAAACTTTAAAACAATATATCCAGCAGAACGCACCAGTTGCTTTTAACAAAGTAGTTGAAATAATGGATCAATTAACGTCAGCTATTGCTCATGCTCACGATAATGGAATTATTCACCGTGACATTAAACCACAGAATATCCTTATTGATACAGAGGGTAATATAAAAGTAACAGACTTTGGAATAGCGATGGCTTTATCGTCCACAACAATTACACAAACAAATTCTTTACTCGGCTCTGTTCATTATTTATCACCCGAACAAGCTAGAGGTGGAATAGCGACAAAAAAATCAGACGTATACGCAATTGGAATAGTAATGTTTGAAATGTTAACAGGAAGCTTACCGTTTTCTGGAGAATCGGCTGTCTCAATTGCATTAAAGCATTTACAATCAGACACTCCGTCGCCTAAGCGTTGGAATCCTACCATTCCACAAAGTTTAGAAAATATTGTACTTAAATCGATGGCGAAAGACCCGTTATATCGATACGAGTCTGTAGACGAAATGAATGATGATATAAGTACGGCATTAGAACCTCATCGGAGAAATGAACAACCATTTTCTATACCAGATGAAGACGAAGAAGCTACGAAAGCCATTCCGATAATTAAAGGCGCAGCTTTAAGTTCAGCAAACTTAAAAAATGAAGATACAATTCCACCTACTTCCGAACAGAAAGAAAAGAAAGAGAAAAAGAAAGATGCTCCTCCAAATAAGAAAAAAAGTAAAAAGAAAAAATGGCTTATCGTTCTTTTCACTCTTCTTTTCTTACTCGTTGCCGGAGGAATTTTCGCGTTCACTGTACTGCCTTCTTTATTAATTCCAGAAGAAGTAGAAGTGCCTGATGTTGTTAATTACGAATATGATGATGCCGTGGAGCATTTATTATCACTTGGCTTTGAAATAAACGAACCAATTGATGAAACTAGTGATGATATTCAAGAAGGAAACGTAACAAGGACAAATCCGGTAGCTGGCAGAAGGGTAAAAGAAGGTTCACCAATTACTATATATCGTAGTATCGGGAAAGAAACATCTGAAATGGACGATTATCGTACTCTGTCCTTGGAAGATGCTGAACGACGGTTAAAGTTAAAAGGTCTAGACAATATTGAAAAAGTAGAAGAGTATTCTGAATCGGTAGAAGCTGGAATTGTTATGGAACAAGATCCTGCTCCAGGAACAGCAATTATACCAGAAGAAACGATCGTACGACTAATAGTATCAAAAGGATCACAACCGATTAAATTAACTAATTATAAAGGTTCAACGGCCGAATTCGCCCAAAATCATCTTACAGATTTAGGATTTTCAGTAAAAGTAGATGAGGAATATAGTGAGACTGTCCCAGAAGGTAATGTAATAGATCAAAATCCAAAGCCTGATACGGAAGTTCAAAAGAACAGTGCGGTGCAGCTAATTGTTTCAAAAGGTCCGGAACCTGTAGATATAACGGTGAGCATTACTGTAAATATTCCTTATAGTGGGGAAGAAGAAGATCAAGAACAGACGGTTTCTATTTTTATAGAAGACTTAAATAATACGATGGAATCACCTGTTGAGTCGTTTAAAATTACAGAAGATACGAATCAAGAAATATCATTAACCATTCCTTATAAAGGGAAAGCTAGTTACAAAATTTTAGTTGATGAAACGGAAGTATTAAGTAATACAGTCGACTATGATGAAATGAAAGATTATTAAGGAGGAATTATATGCCAGAAGGCAAAATTGTCAAAGCATTAGCTGGTTTTTACTATGTTTTGGCAGACGATGGATCTATTACTCAATGTAGAGGAAGAGGGGTATTTAGAAAAAATAAAATTACCCCTCTAGTTGGGGATATCGTAAAATTCCAGGCTGAAAATGCTCAAGAAGGCTATGTGTTGGAAGTGCTTGATAGAAAAAATGAGTTAACAAGACCTCCTATTGCCAATATTGACCAAGCAATTTTAGTTTTTTCGGCTGTTGAACCAGATTTTAGTACAGCATTACTAGATAGATTTTTAACACTAATTGAATCAAAACATATTACTCCAGTAATTTGTATAACAAAGATGGACTTGCTTACAGATGACAGAAAAGTAAAAGAATATGCTAGTTATTATGAAAATATCGGATATACAGTATTAATGACCTCTAATAAGGATCCTGAGGGAGTAGCCACAATATACCCGTATTTAGCCGATAAAGTATCAGTAATTGCTGGACAGTCTGGTGTTGGAAAATCATCTTTACTTAACGTGTTACGTCCAGACTTAGACTTGAAAACGGCCGAAATTTCAATGCATCTAGGACGTGGAAAACATACTACTAGACATGTGGAATTAATAGAAGTGGAAAAAGGGTATGTAGCCGACACTCCTGGCTTTAGTTCGCTTGAGTTTTTAGAGTTAGAAGTTGAAGATGTGAAAGATTGTTTCTTAGAGTTTGTACGATTAAGTGAGGGATGCAAATTCAGGGGATGCACTCACTTAAAAGAACCAAAATGTGCGGTAAAAGAAGCAGTCGAAAATGGTGAAATAGCGCTATATCGGTATGAACATTATATGAATTTTGTAGAAGAGATAACGAATAGAAAGCCGAGGTATTAACAACGATGATCAAAATTGCACCTTCTATACTTTCCGCTGATTTTGCAAATTTAGAACGAGAAATTAAAGATGTTGAGCAAGGTGGAGCTGATTACATCCACGTGGACGTAATGGACGGCCATTTTGTCCCTAATATTACGATAGGTCCACTAATAGTAGAAGCAGCTCGCCGAAGCACAACTATTCCTTTAGATGTACATTTAATGATTGAAAGTCCTGACCAGTATATTGAAAGCTTTGTAAAAGCTGGTGCAGACATTATTACGGTCCATGTTGAAGCCTGTACTCATCTACATAGAACGATTCAACATATTAAATCATTTGGTATAAAAGCTGGTGTTGTATTAAATCCTGCTACACCTGTTGAAACAATTAAACATATTATTAAAGATGTTGATTTAGTGTTACTAATGACAGTGAATCCTGGATTTGGTGGACAAGCATTTATTCACGAAGTATTACCTAAAATTAAAGAAGTTGTTCAGTTAGTTAAAGAGAATAGCCTTGATGTTGAAATTGAAGTAGACGGTGGAGTGAACGAGGAAACAGCTAGACTTTGTGTAGAAGCAGGTGCTAACGTATTAGTTGCAGGCTCCGCTATTTATAATCAACAGAATCGTAAAGAAGCTATTGAGCTAATTCGAGGATCCTACAACTTGAATTAATAAGTGTTTATAATAAGTGGGGAAAACGAATCGTTTTTCCCACTGTTTTGTTTTTATTAGAGTCTTTTTGAAAGTAGCTGGAAACGCTTGCTAATCCAGTGCCTATTATGTTGAGGGCTAAAATATGAACTATGTCCAGACTACATATTGGAAATTGGGAAGCTTTTATTGATTGTTTAGTATAAAAAGATGGGTCCCAAAAGCTAGTTTCTAGTTTGGACTTCCTCAATTTTTAACTATTTTTATCGCCCATTTTATGAAAAAAGAAGAGAGGAAAAGATGAAAATGAATATACATATAGTGGCTGGTGGGCCAGTAGAGAATATGCCTAACTTGCATGAATGGGTAGGGGAAAATGTAGTTTGGGTTGGAGTAGATCGTGGCACATGGATTCTACAAAAGGAATATGGAATTATTCCGGATAAAGCATTTGGTGATTTTGATTCAGTTTCTCATGATGAATTAATGGAATTAAAGAAAAAAACAACGAACTTATTTTTATTGCCTAGTGAAAAAGATGAAATTGATACAGAAATTGCAGTAAACTGGGCTATTAACGAAAAACCGGCTAGTATTAAATTATTCGGTGGTACTGGTGGGAGGCTAGATCATTTTTTTGGGAACATACAACTCCTCCTTAAAGGAATAAATGAAGGGTGTTCTATACAAATAATAGATAACCAAAACATTTTATATGTAGTAAAACCAGGTAAATACAACTTGGAACAAGATGTGCGTTTTCCTTATATTTCTTTTATCCCAATAACCCCAGAAGTAAAAGAACTCACCCTAACAGGCTTTAAATACAATTTAAAAAATAGGAATATTTTTTGGGGTGAGACATTATGTATTAGTAATGAACTCATTTTTAATTCTGGTACTTTTTCATTCATAGAAGGCATATTATTGGTTATAAGAAGCCAAGACAGAAACATTTAATGTGTTCAGTGATAAAATGATGCGGTAGAGGAAACTTTTCGAGGAGGGAATAGAATGAAATTTTATACAATTAAACTTCCTAAATTTCTTGGTGGAATTATAAAAGCGATGTTAGGGTCATTTAAAAAAGAGTAGAGCACCTATCGAGGGTGCTTTTTTACTTTTAGCAGATAGTGGCTCTCCATTCGTTCTTATGAAAAATAATCACCCGATAAACATGTTTACCCCTTTATCAAAACAAAACTATTAATAAACAATAAACTTCTTATGTTAACTTTATGTTGAGTAGCACGGAAGAACAGATTAACTTAAACACAAACAATGTTGTCTACTAACTTTAAAGTATGTACACACAAAAAACCAAAATAAAAAAAGCGACTACAAGTCGCTTTTTTGTATGAGATTATACTCGTTCTACTTTACCTGATTTTAATGCTCTAGCTGAAACGTAAACACGTTTTGGTTTACCGTCAACTAAAATACGAACTTTTTGAAGGTTTGCACCCCAAGTACGTTTATTAGCGTTCATTGCGTGAGAGCGTGCATTACCAGTACTAGTCTTTTTACCTGTGATTACACATTTGCGTGCCATTTAATTCCCTCCTAACTACAACAATACTACAAGTTATTTTCATTTTAGAGACTAAAAAAGAGATGTTCTTTTCTAATCCTGTATGAAAAACGAAGAAAAGTATTTACAATATGTAAATATATTCTACAGTTTTTCTGATTATGGAATGTTTGAAAATACTTATATAATTTAACATACAACCTTAGAGAATGCAATAGTTCAATGAAAAGCTTTCAAGAAAAAAACCTTGACATACATGTTTTTAGCATTCAGTATTATAATAGTGTTATGTGCAAAAAAGTTTAAGTACCTTTAAAAATGCAATTATTTATAGTAAAATAAGCAATAGTTCATAAGGTTCATAAATCTATAATAAGGGGGATCCTTTATGTCCATCGAATTAAAAACATCTTACGGTCAAATAGATATCTCTAACGATGTAATTGCAACAATTGCTGGAGGAGCGGCTGTTGATTGCTATGGGATTGTGGGAATGGCTTCAAAAAACCAAATTAAAGATGGGTTATCAGAAATTCTTCGAAAAGAGAACTTTACTAAAGGAGTAATTGTTCGTCAAGAAGAGGATGAAATACATATCGATATGTACATTATTGTTAGTTACGGTACGAAAATTTCAGAAATTGCTCATAATGTTCAAACGAAGGTGAAATACACATTGAATCAAACACTAGGTTTATCGGTTGATTCATTAAACATTTTTGTACAAGGTGTTCGTGTAACGAACCCGTAATAAGGAGGAAGTTTTGTGTCAGTTCATGTTTTAGATGGAAAACAGTTTGCTCAAATGATTTTACAAGGAGCAAATCAGTTATCTAATAATGCAAAAACAGTAGATGCTCTTAATGTTTTCCCTGTTCCAGACGGAGATACAGGGACAAATATGAATCTTTCTATTACTTCTGGAGCGAAAGAAGTAAAGAATAATATTCAACCACATATTGGTAAGGTGGGGTCAGCTCTTGCAAAAGGGCTATTAATGGGTGCAAGAGGTAACTCTGGTGTTATTCTTTCTCAATTGTTCCGTGGTTTCTCTAAAGCGATAGAACAAAAAGAAACAATTAATAGTAAAGAGTTTGCAGCTGCATTTGAAGCTGGTGTAGCCACTGCATATAAAGCTGTAATGAAGCCAGTTGAAGGTACGATTTTAACTGTTGCCAAAGATGCTGCAAAAATAGCAGTACAAGTTGCAGAAACAGAAGACGATATAGTTGTAGTTATGGAAGCAACATTAAAGGAAGCAAGAGCATCTTTAAAACGAACACCTGATTTATTACCGGTATTAAAGGAAGTTGGGGTAGTTGATAGTGGTGGTCAAGGGTTAGTTCACGTTTATGAAGGATTTTTAGCAGAACTTAAAGGTGAAGCGCTACCAGAAGCTACTACAATGCCTTCGTTAACGGACTTAGTAAACGCTGAGCATCATAAAAATGTCCACGGCCATATTAGTACGGAAGATATCGTTTATGGCTATTGTACAGAATTTATGGTCCGTTTCGAAAATGGTAAAGAGCAATTCGTGGAAGAGAAGTTTCGTATCGACCTATCAGCATATGGTGATTCCTTACTAGTAATTGCAGATGATGAGGTTGCGAAAGTACATATTCATTCCGAACAGCCTGGTAGTGTTTTAACGTACGGTCAAAAGTATGGAAGCTTAATAAGCATGAAAATTGAAAACATGCGTGAACAGCATAGCAACCTACTCGAAGAAGCTTCAAGTACAAAGCCAGCCGAAACTGAGAAAAAAGAAAAGTTCGGTATTATTACGGTTGCGATGGGTGAAGGAATAGCTGACTTGTTTAAAAGTATAGGGGCAAAAGTTGTCATTGAAGGTGGTCAAACAATGAACCCTAGTACGGAAGATATTGTAAAGGCTATTGAACAAGTAAATGCTGAAAATGTTATTATACTGCCAAACAATAGTAATATCATTATGGCTGCAAACCAAGCAGCTGATGTTGTAGGTGAGAACGTAGCTGTTATCCCGTCTAAAACAGTTCCACAAGGAATGGCTGCTATTTTAGCATTCAATCCGACGGTTGATCTTAAAGCTAACGAACAAACAATGACAGCTTCTTTACAAATGGTGAAGACTGGTCAAGTAACATATGCTGTAAGAGATACAAGTATTGATGGGATTGAAATTCAAAAAGACGATTATATGGGAATTGCAGAAAGTAAAATCGTTACAACTAGTAAAAATAAAGTAGAAGCGGCACAACAGCTACTTCAAACTTTATTAGATGATGATTCAGAAATTTTAACAATTATTTACGGTGAGGATGTTTCAGAAAAAGAAGCAGAAAAGCTGTCCGAGCAAGTGGAAGAGCAATATCCTGATGTTGAAGTAGAGATTCATAACGGAAAGCAACCGTTATATTCTTATATTTTCTCTGTAGAATAATATATAAAACTAAAGGTAGTGTGAAAATGAAGGGAGATAAGGTTAACAGCCAACTCCCTTCTTTTGTGATTTAATACGTTTTTTTATCGTTAAAGAAAAAATAAATTTTGACAGTTTGTAGGCAACTGATGACTTGTGTTCTACGTCTAGCTCCTACGCTTTTGGTTCTTGTTTTGTAATTCTAACTAGTTCAGAAATTTATTATTTTATGGTATTGTTTATATAATGATTAAAAATAGGTCCTTTCTTCGATTATATGTTTGCTTATCGTAATGTTACTTCCAGAAATTATAGGCGTAACCTAACAATGTACATGTATACATTCGAAAAAGACCTAGAAAAAGATAACTTTGCTTTATAAGGATGGGGAGACGATTATGAAGTATAGAAGTGTTTTTGATATTATCGGTCCGATAATGATAGGTCCTTCAAGTTCACATACAGCCGGCGCAGCTAGAATTGGAAGAGTTGCTCGTAGTCTTTTCGGGAAACAACCAAAATGGGCAAAAATTTCATTTTACGGTTCATTTGCAAAAACGTATAAAGGTCACGGAACAGATGTAGCAATTGTCGGGGGTATACTAGATTTTGATACGTTTGATGAGAGAATTAAGTCTTCTTTAAAGCTTGCAGAAGAACTCGGTTTAGAAATTACTTTTACAGAAGAAGAGGCTGTTACAGATCATCCAAATACAGCAAAAGTAATAATAGGTGACGATGATAACGAACTTGAACTCGTCGGAATTTCTATAGGTGGGGGAAAGATAGAAATTATTGAATTAAATGGCTTTCAATTAAAATTATCTGGTAATCACCCTGCTCTATTAGTTGTGCATAATGACCGATACGGTGCCATTGCTGGAGTAGCAAATGTATTAGCGAAATATGAAATTAACATAGGACATATGGAAGTAGCTCGGAAAGAAAAAGGAAAACAGGCGTTAATGACTATTGAAGTAGATCAAAATATAGAAGCGATTATACTGGAAGAATTATCTAAATTACCAAATATAACAAAAGTTACAAAAATAGTAGAATAATGATAACGCTTACTTTTGTGTTGACTTGGAGGGGAAACAAATGTTTCGAAATGTTGCTGAATTAGTTGAGCTTGCAGAGAGCCAAAACAAAAAGATAGCAGAAATAATGATTGAGCAAGAAATGGAGTTTACAGGTAAAAGCAGAGAAACAATTATTGCCCAAATGGAAGCAAATTTAGATGTAATGGAAAAGGCGGTTGAACGAGGGCTTGCTGGTGTTCAATCTGTTTCAGGCTTAACCGGAGGGGATGCTGTTTTAATACAAGAGTATCTTCAAAAAGGTAACTTTTTATCGGGAGATATCATTTTAGATGCGGTAAGTAAGGCGGTAGCTACTAATGAAGTAAATGCTGCAATGGGTACAATTTGTGCTACCCCAACGGCAGGTTCAGCAGGTGTTGTTCCGGGTACATTATTTGCAGTTAAAAATAAACTAAACCCAAAGAAAGAAGATATGGTTAATTTCTTATTTACATCTGGGGCATTCGGTTTTGTTGTTGCAAATAACGCGTCTATTTCTGGAGCAGCAGGTGGATGTCAAGCGGAAGTAGGATCGGCTTCTGGAATGGCTGCAGCAGCTATCGTTGAAATGGCTGGCGGAACACCATCTCAATGTGCCGAAGCAATGGCCATCACACTGAAGAATATGCTAGGATTAGTATGTGACCCGGTAGCAGGCTTAGTAGAAGTACCGTGTGTTAAACGTAATGCAATGGGTGCTGCTAATGCGATGGTAGCCGCAGATTTAGCTCTAGCAGGGGTAACAAGTAGAATTCCATGTGATGAAGTAATTGATGCGATGTATCGTATCGGTCAAACGATGCCAACAGCTTTAAAAGAAACAGCACAAGGAGGGTTGGCGGCAACACCAACGGGTAGAGAATTAGAAGCGAAAATATTTGGTGTGTCGCTCCAAAAAGGTGAGTAACTTAAAAAAATTACCTGTAACTGAAATAAAAGGAATAGGCGAGGAAACAGCGATAGCCTTAAGTACAATGGGGATTTCGACAGTAGAAGATATTTTACTGTACTTCCCTTACCGCTATGAAGATTTTCGCTTGCGGGATCTTGCGGATGTTAAGCATGAAGAAAAAATTACAGTTGAGGGGGAGGTTCATGGTGAGCCTTCTCTTATGTATTATGGCAGAAAAAAATCTCGACTTACGTTTCGTGCGTATGTTGGACGTTATTTAGTTAAAGCGGTTTGTTTTAATCGGCCATACTATAAAGATAAATTACATATTAATGAATCTGTCACGATAACTGGTAAATGGGATCAGCATCGACAGACGATTACGGTTTCTGAAATTCATTTTGGTCCTTTTAATCGACAGCAAGAAGTTGAGCCGATATATTCTGTTAAAGGAAATGTAACGGTTAAACAGATGAGGAGGTTTATCGCCTCTGCTATTAAACAATTTGGTAATAGTTTGGAAGAGTTATTACCTTTTGAATTAGTAAAAAAGTATAAGCTTCCGTCTCGATTTGAAGCAATGAATGTTCTGCATTTTCCTCAATCTTCTAATTACTTAAAGCAAGCGAGAAGATATTTTGTTTACGAAGAATTTTTACTGTTCCAATTAAAGATTCAAGCGTTAAGAAAATATAAAAGGGAACATTCAAAAGGTATCACCCAACATTTTAACAGTGATGTTTTAAATGAATTTATAGAGTCTTTACCGTTTCCACTAACGAATGCACAAAACCGTGTAGTGAATGAAATATTACGAGACCTTTCTACACCGTATCGAATGAATCGGTTGTTACAAGGTGACGTAGGTTCTGGAAAAACAGTCGTTGCGGCAATCTGTTTATATGCTACAATACTATCTGGCTTTCAAGGTGCATTAATGGTTCCAACTGAGATATTAGCAGAACAACATGTTCATTCTTTAAAAGGGTTGTTTCAGCAATATGACATATCTATCGAACTGTTATCAAGTTCTGTCAAAGGAAAAAAAAGAAGGTTGTTATTAGAAGATCTTCAAGAAGGGAAAATAAATATCATCGTAGGAACTCATGCACTTATTCAAGATGACGTTAACTTTGCTAAATTGGGCTTAGTTATTACAGATGAACAGCACCGTTTCGGTGTAGAGCAAAGGAGGGTTTTAAGAGAAAAAGGGTTTAATCCAGATGTATTATTTATGACCGCTACCCCAATCCCAAGAACTCTTGCTATTACAGCTTTCGGTGAAATGGATGTATCAACGATTGATGAAATGCCAGCCGGGAGAAAAGTAATTGAAACATACTGGGCAAAACACCAAATGATTGATAGAGTGTTAGCTTTTGTTGAAAAAGAACTCCAGCTAGGTAGACAAGCATATGTTATTTGTCCATTAATTGAAGAATCGGAAAAAATAGATGTGCAAAATGCAATTGATGTTCATTCGATGTTAACTCATTTTTATAACGGTCGTTGGCAAGTTGGGTTAATGCATGGAAGATTAACAGCTGATGAAAAAGAAGACGTGATGCGTCAGTTTAGTGAAAACGAAGTACAAATTCTAGTATCTACGACTGTCGTTGAAGTAGGTGTAAACGTTCCGAATGCGACGATGATGGTTATATACGATGCCGAACGATTTGGGCTTTCCCAATTGCACCAATTAAGAGGAAGAGTTGGACGAGGAGAGCATCAGTCTTACTGTATTTTGTTAGCTGATCCAAAGTCAGAAAACGGAAAAGAACGTATGAAAATAATGACAGAAACGAATGATGGATTCACACTTTCGGAAAAGGACTTAGAATTAAGGGGACCTGGTGACTTTTTTGGAAGAAAACAAAGTGGTGTACCCGAATTTAAAGTAGCTGATATGGTACATGACTATCGGGCGCTAGAAGTTGCGAGACAAGATGCGTATAACATGTTACATTCAGAAGAATTTTGGGTGGATGTTAATTATGAAACGTTAAGAAAGATTGTGTTGGAATCAGGAGTACTAGACGGTGACAAGTTAGACTAGAGCTATTACTAGTCATTAGTTATGACGGTGATTATTTTAAACTTTCATTATTTTCTATAAGAATAGAAAAAGCAGTATGCAAATTATTTTTATGTTGCATTCTGCTTTTTTAATATATATACTACTATTAGTACCTAGTCATAATAGTTCGGATGGAGTTTGATATAGATGAAACGAAATAAAAAAGAACGGCAGCAGTTACTGAAGGAAAAAATAAAAGATAATCCCTTTATTACAGATGAGGAATTAGCTGAATTTTTCCAAGTAAGTATACAAACTATACGTTTAGACCGTTTAGAGCTAAGTATACCAGAATTAAGAGAGAGAATAAAACATGTCGCAGAGAAAACATTAGAAAAAGAAGTACGCTCATTACCAATCGAAGAAGTGATCGGAGAAGTGATAGATCTTGAATTGGATAAAAGTGCGATTTCCATTTTTGATGTAAAAAAAGAGCATGTATTTGTTCGAAATAACATTACGAGAGGACATCATTTATTTGCACAAGCTAACTCTTTAGCAGTTGCTGTTATTAATGATGAGCTTGCCTTAACGGCGAAAGCAAATATTCGATTTACTTCGCCAGTTAAATTAGGACAAAGAGTAGTTGCTAAAGCGATTGTACAAAATGTTGATCGGGAAAAAGGAAGAACAACAGTAGAAGTGAAAAGCACAGTCGGAAATGATGTAGTCTTTTACGGCAGTTTTGAGATGTTTCGTTCTACGAATATGTAAAAGAAAGGAAAATTAAGATGAAAATAGCTATAGATGCAATGGGCGGAGATCATGCACCAAAATCAATTGTTGAAGGTGTGATGAAAGCTATAGAGCATTTTTCTGATATTTCCGTTACATTAGTCGGTAACGAAACGGAAATTAACAAATATTTACATAATAAGACTAATATTACTGTTATACATACAGAAGAAACAATAACTGGTGAAGATGAGCCGGTTAGAGCTGTTAGAAGAAAAAAAGATGCTTCAATGGTGTTAATGGCTAAAGAAGTAAAAGAAGGAAGAGCGGATGCTTGTATTTCAGCCGGAAACACTGGGGCATTAATGACTGCTGGTTTATTAATAGTTGGCAGAATTAAAGGTATTGAAAGACCTGCATTATCACCCACTTTTCCTACAATAGGAGGAGAAGGTTTTTTAATGCTTGATGTAGGAGCTAACGTTGATGCTAAACCAGAGCATTTATTTCAATATGGCGTAATGGGGTCTATTTATTCACAAAAAGTTAGAGGTATTGAAAAGCCGAGAGTAGGACTCCTAAATGTTGGTACAGAGGACAAAAAGGGCAATGAATTAACAAAACAAGCTTATGATCTTTTTAAAGATACCGACACTGTCCATTTTGTCGGGAACGTAGAAGCACGCGACTTGCTAACTGGAGTATGCGATGTAGTCGTCACTGACGGCTTTACGGGGAATGTTGCATTAAAAGCCATTGAAGGAACGGCACTCAGTATGTTTACGATGTTAAAGGAAGTATTAATGAGTGATTTAAAAAGTAAATTGGCGGCAGCAGTACTTAAACCTAAGTTGAAATTAGTAAAAAATAAATTAGATTATTCGGAGTACGGTGGAGCTGCTTTATTTGGTCTGAAAGCACCAGTCGTAAAGGCACATGGATCTTCGGATGCAAATGCTGTTTTTAATGCTATAAGACAAACAAGAGAAATGATTCAGTCAAAAATGGTAGAAAATATCGAAGCTACTATCGAGAAAATGGAATGGACGGAGGAGAAAAATGGGTAAAATAGCTTTTGTTTTTCCTGGTCAAGGATCGCAAACAGTTGGAATGGCACAAGAAATAGCAAATGAACATGCTGATGTAATGGCAGTTTTACATCAAGCAGACAAAAAGTTAGGCTATTCTCTATCTCAATTAATGTTTGAAGGTCCACAAGATGAACTGACATTAACGTTTAACGCACAACCAGCACTATTAACGGCTAGCTATGCGATATTTAAAAAGCTAGAAGAGGCAGGTATTGCACCAGATTATGTAGCTGGTCATAGTTTAGGAGAATATAGTGCCTTAGTAGCATCTAAATCCATTTCGTTTGAAGATGCAGTATATGCTGTTCATAATAGAGGTAAATTTATGGAAGAAGCTGTCCCTGCTGGGGAAGGTACAATGGCAGCAGTTTTAGGGATGGCAGCTGGTGAATTAGAGAAAGTTACGAACGAAGTAACGGAAACTATTGCACCAGTTCAGCTGGCAAATTTAAATTGTCCTGGGCAAATTGTTATTTCTGGGTCAACTGAAGGTGTAAAGGTCGCAAGTGAAAAAGCGAAAGAGGCTGGTGCTAAAAGAGTTATACCGTTAGTCGTTAGCGGCCCATTCCATTCATCTTTAATGAAGCCTGCAGCATCTAAACTAGAGGAAATGTTAAAAGAAATTAAAATTTCTTCACCTACTGTTCCGGTAATTGGTAATGTTGATGCGAAAGAAGTAGTCGATGCTAATGAAATTGAGCAAAAATTAATAGAACAATTATATTCTCCAGTCCGTTGGGAAGAAAGTGTAGAAAGAATGATTGACTTAGGTGTCGATACTTTTATTGAAGTTGGACCTGGAAAAGTACTATCTGGACTTATAAAGAAAATTAATAGACGTGCAACAACATTGCCAGTATACGATATTCAATCGTTACAAGATGCAGTTAAAAAATTACAGGTGGAGGGATAATATGTTAAAAGGGAAAACGGCAATCGTAACTGGAGCATCTCGCGGAATCGGAAAAGCGATTGCGATTGATTTAGCAAAAGAAGGGGCTAACGTAATTGTTAACTATTCAGGAAGCGAAGCGAAAGCAAACGAAGTAGTAGATGAAATAAAGTCGCTTGGTGGTAGTGCTATTGTTTATCGCGCAAACGTAGCCAATATTGATGAGGTGCAAAGCATGGTGAAAGAGGCTGTATCTCAGTTCGGCTCGGTTGATATTTTAGTAAATAACGCTGGAATTACGAGAGATAACTTAATTATGCGTATGAAAGAAGATGAATGGGATGATGTAATTAACATCAACCTAAAAGGGGTATTCAACAGCACGAAGGCTGTTACAAGGCAAATGATGAAACAAAGAGCAGGAAGAATTATTAATATTGCTTCAGTTGTTGGTGTCAGCGGGAACCCCGGCCAAGCTAATTATGTAGCGGCAAAAGCAGGAGTAATCGGATTAACGAAAACAACTGCTAAAGAATTAGCTAGTAGAAATATTACTGTAAATGCAGTAGCTCCTGGCTTTATTACAACAGATATGACGGATAAACTCCCTGAAGAGGTTCGTCAAGAAATGTTAAAGTTAATCCCGTTATCAAGATTCGGAGAAGCTAAAGATATTTCTTCAGTTGTTAAATTTCTAGCATCAGATTCTAGTGCTTATATGACTGGACAAACATTACATGTTGATGGTGGAATGGTAATGTAATAATGCTAGTTTTTTTATAGCACTTCTACTATAATACTTGAGGGGAGGTGAATGTTATGGCAGATGTATTAGCGCGTGTAACAAAGATTATTGTTGATCGTTTAGGTGTTGACGAGTCTGAAGTATCTTTAGATTCAAAATTTAAAGATGATCTAGGTGCTGATTCTCTAGATGTAGTAGAATTAGTAATGGAGCTTGAAGACGAGTTTGATATGGAAATTTCTGATGAAGAAGCTGAAAATATCACAACGGTTGGCGATGCAGTCAACTACATAAATGCAAAGCAATAATTATTTTAAAATGAGGTCCTGCTAATTAGCAGGACTTTCTATTTTTTAAATGAAATAAAAGTTTTTAATCGTTACTTTGTATCTTCCACGTTATTTGGTAAAATAAATATGATATAATACACTTTATCCTGGTGTAAGGGTCCGTAAGCCCCCCATCATTCAGAAGGGTGTCTAACGGTCGCTAACACCCCGATTGGTTCAACTACCAATCAGCGCAAGCGCTGATTGAAGTTTCACTTTATTATGCGATTAATGTAGTGTTGGAGGCTCTTTATGTATAGAAATAAAAATAAAAGCTTTGAAAAGAGAAGCGAAGTGTTGAAAATAAAATTTCAAACACTACAACAGCAAATTAATATTAACTTTGTGAATGAAAAACTTTTGTACCAGGCATTTACCCATTCATCGTATGTGAATGAGCATCGTAAAAAACCTTATGAGGATAACGAAAGATTAGAGTTTCTAGGTGACGCAGTTTTGGAATTAACTATTTCACAATTTTTGTATAAAAAATATCCGATGATGAGTGAAGGACAACTAACGAAATTACGTGCATCTATTGTTTGTGAACCTTCCCTCGTTTCTTTTGCTAATGAACTTTCCTTTGGGCAATATGTTTTACTAGGAAAAGGAGAAGAGATGACAGGTGGACGAGCTAGGCCAGCATTGTTAGCAGACGTTTTTGAGGCTTTCATCGGAGCTTTATACTTAGATCAAGGATTACCAACTGTATTCGAGTTTTTAGAAAAATATGTTTATCCTAAAATTAATGACGGTGCTTTTTCTCATGTGATGGATTATAAAAGCCAATTACAGGAGTATGTTCAACGCGATGCTCTAGGCCAGCTAGAATATAAAGTATTACAAGAAAAAGGGCCAGCGCATAATCGAGAGTTTATTTCAATGGTAGCATTAAACGGTAACGAGCTTGGAGTCGGAGTCGGAAAGTCAAAAAAAGAGGCGGAACAACGTGCAGCTCAAATTGCTATTGAGAAACTAAAGAACTCTAAAACAGAGAAGAGTTAAATCCCCCTTAATAGGGGGATTCTTCATGTTGAATGTATATCGTATTAAAATAAATATCATTTGGATGAGGTGAAGGAAATGTACCTCAAACGATTAGAAGTAGTAGGATTTAAGTCGTTTGCAGAAAAGATTAAAGTAGATTTTGTTCCTGGAGTAACAGCTGTTGTTGGTCCAAACGGGAGTGGAAAAAGTAATATTACAGATTCCATTCGTTGGGTTTTAGGAGAACAATCTGCAAAATCTTTACGTGGATCAAAAATGGAAGATATTATTTTCGCGGGCAGTGATAGTAGGAAGCCATTAAATTTTGCGGAAGTAACGTTAACATTAGATAATAATAATAGAATTTTACCAATTGATTATTTAGAGGTTAGTGTAACACGAAGGGTTTATCGTTCGGGAGATAGTGAATATTTAATTAATAATCAAACATGTCGTCTCAAAGATATAGTTGATTTATTTATGGACTCGGGGTTAGGAAAAGAGGCCTTTTCCATCATTAGTCAAGGAAAAGTAGAAGAAATATTAAGCAGCAAGGCAGAAGAAAGAAGAACAATCTTTGAAGAAGCTGCTGGAGTTTTAAAGTATAAAACACGAAAAAAGAAGGCTGAGTATAAATTAGCAGAAACACAAGAAAACCTTAATCGTGTAACAGATATACTGCATGAATTGGAATCTCAAGTAGAACCATTAAAACAACAGGCATCTATCGCTAAAGATTACTTAGAGAAAAAAGAAGAACTTGAAAAAATTGAAGTTGGCGTGATGGTACATGAAATAGAAGAGCTCCATACGAAATGGGAGTCACTGTCTTCAAAAGTAAAAGAGAATAATGAAAAAGAACTAGAACTTTCTACGATGATAAATGAAAGAGAAGCACGTTTGGAGAAATATAAGGATGAATTAAGTGCTTTAGATGAATCTATCCACCATTTGCAAGAAGCGTTATTAATCGTTAGTTCTGATTTGGAAAAACTAGAAGGAAGAAAAGAAGTATTAAAAGAAAGAAAGAAAAATGCTAGTCAGAATAAAGAACAACTAGAGCGTACAGCAATTGAATTAGATGACTATGTTGAAAAGCACGAAGCGAGATTACAAGCGGAAACTTCTGAACTTAAAGCTCTTCGAGAGCAAGTGAAAGAAACAGAAAGATTATTAAAAGAAAAACTAGTTTTACGCGAAGATTTAAATCAAGATATTGAGGAAAAGATAGAGCAACTAAAAAGTGATTATATTGAGTTTTTAAATAAACAAGCATCTTTCCGCAATGAGTTAACTTATTTAAATCAACAACTATCGCAAGAAGAAACGAAGGTGAAGAGACTCGATGAAGTAAATAAAAAATATGTACATGAACGCAAACAAATTGAACTTCGAAAAAATGAAGTGCTCGAAACGCAAGAAAAAAACCGTGAACAGTTAAACTTAGTAGTGGATGAATACCGAAAAGAACAAGTAGAGTTCGAACAGTGGAGAGAATCGTTACAGAAAAAAGAGTCTAGCTTATATAATGCCTATCAATTATTACAACAAGGAAAGTCTCGTAAAGAGATGCTCGAAGCGATGCAAGGTGATTTTGCAGGATTTTTCCAAGGGGTTAAAGAAATATTAAAAGCACGAGAAGAGCAAAAGTTAAACGGTGTACAAGGTGCTGTAGCGGAATTAATACAAGTGAACGAACAGTTTGAAACAGCTATTGAAATTGCCTTAGGAAGTGCTACACAGCACATTGTAGTGAAAAGTGAACAAGATGCGCGTCAAGCGATTTCGTACTTGAAAAAATTTGGATATGGTCGAGCAACCTTTTTACCGATGAATGTAATGAAAGCTAGGAATATTGCGGACTATCAACTATCACAGCTACAAGGACACCCTTCTTTTATCGGAGTAGCGGAAAGTTTAGTTTCGTATAACTCTAATTATAAAAATGTCGTTATGAATTTACTCGGTCATATTGTCATTGCTAAAGATTTAAAGGGAGCAAATGAAATTGCTTCGCTTTTACAACATCGATACCGAATCGTTACGTTAGATGGGGATGTTGTCAATCCAGGTGGATCCATGACAGGAGGAGCTGTTAAGCAAAAAAATAATTCTCTTCTAAGTAGAAGTCGTGAACTAGAAGATATAACAGAAAAGCTTAAAGAAATGGAAACAAAAACAGCCCTAATGGAAGAGCAAGTAAAAGGCTTAAAGCAAAAACTGAAGGTAAAAGAGAAAGATATTGCTAGCTTAAAAGAAAAAGGGGAAAATCTCAGACTAGTTGAACAAGAAATAAAAGCTACACTTAAAGAAATTGAAATAGAAGAGAAAAACATTAATGAACACCTGTCTCTTTATGATTACGAAAAAGGTCAATATGACAGCAATAAACAAAAATCTAGTGATAGAAAAGATGAACTAGAAAAAGAGCTACAAGTAATAAGCGAAAAAATAATATCATTAGATGAAGAAATTGCAGATTTAAATAAGAAGAAGAATGAACAGCATTTAACTAAAGAATCATTAGAAAATGATATTACACAATTTAAAATTGAAGTAGCTAGTAAAAAAGAACGATTGTCTAACCAGGCTGAAAAGGTAAATAATCTTGAAACGGAATTGCTATCTAATAAAGAGAAGTTAATGGAAGTGAAAGATGATTTAGCCTTATTAAATTCTGAAATGACTTCATCCTCCTCGGGCGAAGTCCAGTTAGAACAAGCGGCAAAAGAAAAAATGCAAGATAAAAATGAAACTATTAAGCTAATTGGAGAACGCCGACAGCAAAGACTAAACGTACATGAAAAAGTACACCAAGAAGAAGAAGAGTTAAAAGATATAAAGCGCCAATATAAACTACTTACTACAATCTTAAAAGCGGAAGAAGTACAATTAAATCGTTTAGATGTAGAATTAGATAATAGGCTCGATACCTTAAGGGAAGAGTATATGTTGACATATGAAGCTGCAAAAGAAACATATCCTTTAACGTTGGAAATAGAGGAAGCTAGACGAAAGGTTAAACTAATTAGACTAGCAATAGAAGAACTTGGAACTGTTAATATCGGGTCTATAGAAGAATACGAGAGAGTGTTTGAAAGATATACATTCCTAAATGAGCAAAAAGATGATTTAATGGAAGCGAAAGGTACATTGTTTCAAGTAATTGATGAAATGGATGAAGAGATGAAAAAACGCTTTGAAATTACGTTTACAAATATTCGATCTCATTTTCATGACGTATTTCATTCATTATTCGGTGGTGGACGAGCAGACTTAGTGTTAACAGATCCAAGTGATTTATTGAATACTGGTGTAGACATAGTGGCTCAACCACCGGGGAAGAAACTTCAAAACTTAGGTCTCTTATCTGGTGGAGAAAGAGCTCTAACTGCTATTGCGTTATTATTTTCTATCTTAAAAGTAAGACCAGTTCCATTTTGTATTCTTGACGAAGTAGAAGCAGCACTAGACGAAGCAAACGTACATCGTTTCGCACAATATTTAAAACATTATAGTAAAGAAACTCAATTTATTGTTATTACACATCGTAAAGGTACGATGGAACATTGTGATGTTTTGTACGGTGTAACAATGCAAGAATCTGGTGTTTCCAAACTAGTCTCTGTTCGACTCGAGGATACAAGGGAATTAGTAAAATAGAGAGGGAGTTGTGTATGAGCTTTTTTAAAAAATTAAAAGAAAAAATTACGGTACAAACAGAAACTGTAACTGAGAAGTTTAAGGATGGTTTATCAAAAACACGTGATTCTTTTGCGGGAAAAGTAAATGATTTAGTAGCCCGTTATCGAAAAGTAGATGAAGATTTCTTTGATGAACTAGAAGAAATTTTAATTGGTGCAGATGTTGGTGTTAATACAGTAATGGAATTAATCGACGAATTAAAATTAGAAGTGAAACGTCGTAATATTCAAGATACAAAAGAAGTGAAATCTGTTATTTCTGAAAAATTGGTAGAAATATATGAAAGTGGAGGTAATGCTAGCTCTGAACTGAACTTTCAAACAGATGGGTTAACAGTCATTTTAGTTGTTGGTGTAAACGGTGTTGGGAAGACAACTACAATTGGGAAGTTAGCAAATAAATTTAAACTAGAAGGTAAAAATGTTTTATTAGCTGCTGGAGACACTTTCCGTGCAGGTGCGATTGAACAGTTAGAAGTATGGGGCGAACGTGTTGGAGTAGATGTTATTAAACAATCTTCAGGATCAGATCCAGCAGCTGTAATGTACGACGCTATTCAAGCGGCAAAAGCAAGAAAGGTAGACGTACTTCTTTGTGATACTGCGGGTAGATTGCAAAATAAAGTAAACTTAATGAAAGAGCTTGAAAAAGTAAAGCGTGTAATAGAACGAGAAATTCCTGATGCTCCTCATGAAGTACTACTCGTTTTAGACGCAACAACAGGACAAAATGCCTTGAGTCAAGCTAAAATCTTCTCAGAAGCAACAAACGTTACAGGAATAGCTTTAACGAAACTAGACGGTACGGCTAAAGGTGGTATCGTATTAGCAATTCGAAATGAATTAAATATTCCAGTTAAATTTGTCGGCTTAGGTGAAAAAGTTGACGACTTACAGCCATTCAATGCGGAACAATATGTTTACGGATTATTTGCCGATATGGTAGAACAAGAGCAAGAATAAAGGCATTTTATAAAAAGACGTTGTCCCAAAAGTCAGTAGAGACTGACATTTGGGACTTTTTTTGTAAGTAATCTTACTATGGATCACTAAAATTCCATTAGTAGTATACAGCAAATGTTTTATTCTATATTTTACTCAAAACATCAATTTTCAAAGCATATACTTATGCATGTGAACCATGTACCATGTAATGAAAGTTGCTGGTTTGGTGTAGGATTGCGAAGTTGTTTTCAATATTTAGAACCGTGAGTGGAACGTAGCGGAAGGTGCGAGACCCAGCAGGGCGCAGCCCGAGGAGGCTCCCGTTTCTCCCCCCGGAAAGCGAGTACCTGTAGCGAAGTGAAACGGGTTAACTTAAAACAACCAGTCTATTTTCGGTATTGACCTTTAAGTATCATAGCAGTGATATTTATGTTGGAATCAAGGCAAAGCATCTGCGGTTTCATATTGAAAAAACACCATTTTACATAATGACAAGAAAAAAACTTGACATCAGTAACAATAGTATGTAAAATAATTGCTTGTAAAGGCATTTCACTTAACAAGGGGAGTGAGCAAAAATGCTTGAAAAAACAACGAGAATCAATTATCTTTATGATTTTTATCAATCGTTGTTAACACCAAAGCAAAAAAATTATATGTCGTTATATTATTTAGACGATTACTCCCTTGGTGAGATAGCAGAGGAATATAATATTAGTCGTCAAGCAGTGTACGATAACATCAAACGTACCGAGCAAATGCTTGAGCAGTATGAAGAAAAGCTTTTGTTATTTCAAAAGTTTCAAGAGCGTCAAAAGTTGTTAACGCAACTTAAAGTATCTATAAATAGTGAATCATCTAAAGAAGAATTACTATTAGTGTTAGAGGCGCTGGAGAAATTAGATTAGGGGGCGGCATACATGGCATTTGAAGGTTTGGCCGACCGTTTGCAAAACACGATTCAGAAAATTCGTGGTAAAGGAAAGGTAACCGAACAAGACGTGAAAGAAATGATGCGTGAAGTTCGTTTAGCACTCCTTGAAGCGGATGTAAACTTCAAAGTTGTAAAGGACTTCGTTAAACGAGTAAGTGAACGTGCTGTAGGTCAAGAGGTAATGAAAAGTTTAACTCCTGGACAGCAAGTCATTAAAGTTGTAAAAGAAGAACTTACAAACTTAATGGGTGGAGAGCAAAGTAAAATTGCAGTAAGTAATCGACCACCAACTGTTATTATGATGGTTGGATTACAAGGTGCTGGTAAAACAACAACTACAGGGAAATTAGCAAACCTATTACGTAAGAAAAACAATAGGAAACCATTACTTGTAGCCGCTGATATTTACCGACCAGCTGCGATAAAACAGCTTGAAACATTAGGGAAACAATTGAGTATGCCTGTGTTTTCACTCGGTGATCAAGTTAGTCCAGTTGAAATAGCTAAACAAGCTATTCAAAAGGCAAAAGAAGACCATCATGATTACGTTCTAATTGACACGGCTGGGCGATTACATGTAGATGAAGCATTAATGGACGAGCTTAAACAAGTAAAGGAAATTTCTCAACCCGACGAAATATTCCTTGTTGTAGACGCGATGACAGGTCAAGATGCAGTAAATGTAGCTCAAAGCTTTAATGAACAATTAGGATTAACAGGCGTTGTATTAACAAAGTTAGATGGAGACACTCGTGGTGGTGCCGCACTTTCTGTTAAGGCAGTAACGAATACCCCGATAAAGTTTGTCGGTCTTGGTGAAAAGCTAGATGCAATCGAAGCCTTCCACCCTGAGCGCATGGCTTCTCGAATTCTTGGGATGGGGGATGTTTTATCCTTAATTGAAAAGGCTCAAGATAATGTTGACCAAGAGAAAGCGAAAGAACTCGAACAAAAGCTTAAAACGATGAACTTTACGTTCGATGACTTTTTAGACCAACTCGGTCAAGTGAAAAAAATGGGACCTTTAAATGAAATTCTAGGCATGTTGCCTGGAGCTAACAAAATTAAAGGCCTAAAAGATGTTCAAGTGGACGATAAGCAAATTGCGCATGTAGAGGCTATCATTCAGTCAATGACAAGAGCAGAAAGAGACAATCCTGATCTCATTAATGCTAGTCGTAAAAAGCGGATTGCTAAAGGTAGTGGTCGTCCAATTCAAGAAGTAAACAGACTACTGAAACAGTTTGAAGATATGAAAAAGATGATGAAACAAATGACAAATATGTCGAAAGGAAAAGGAAAAAAGGGTGGATTTAAGCTTCCATTCATGTAAAAACTTTTCTGAAATCATTTATTTTTACACTATATTTTCAGCTGACAAGAAAAAACACTTTACAAACTTTTAACTAATTGTTATCATACTATCTTGTGTGAAATATTTTCGGAGGTGCTATATAAAATGGCAGTAAAAATTCGTTTAAAACGTATGGGTAGCAAAAAATCCCCATTCTATCGTATCGTAGTAGCAGATTCTCGTTCTCCTCGTGATGGACGTTTCATTGAAACAGTTGGAACTTACAACCCAGTTACTCAACCAGCTGAAGTAAAAATCAATGAAGAATTAGCTTTAAAATGGTTACAAGATGGTGCTAAACCTTCTGATACAGTGCGTAACCTTTTCTCTAATCAAGGAATCATGGAAAAATTCCATAACGCTAAATTAAGCAAGTAATTCTTAGGAGAAAAAATGACAGAACTCATTAGAACGATTGTAACAGCGTTGGTAGATCATCCAGATCAAGTAAGTGTGACAAAACAAGAGACTGATGATGTAGTTTTGTATCAGCTTACAACACACCCAGATGATTTAGGGAAAGTGATAGGCAAGCAAGGTCGAATTGCAAAAGCGATTAGAACAGTTCTATTCGCAGCGGCCTCTCATAATGAAAAACGTGTACAATTAGAGATCTTAGAGTAGGGGAGGCTATTAATAGCTTCCCTTTTTCTATGCTTGTACTCACAACAGAATTCCATACTTCCAATAAAATATAGCTTAATAACTCATTCACTATTGAACGTGTCTAAAGTGAATGGAAAATACTAAACTTATCCAACATCTACTTGTTAGATTTAAAGGTAGACATCCATGTATGTGAAATCTGCACAATGGATGATAAAATTAGGTGGCTCTTGTTTATAAAAGCTGCAATGTTTGAGCTTTCAAGATTTAGAACCGAGAGTGGAACGGAGCGGAAGACACTTGACTCCAGCGGGATGTAGAGGGAAGGTCGAGACCCCACAGGCGAAGCCGAGGAGGCTCGACTCCACGAAAAGCGTAGGCGGCTCGATCAGGTCCCATCAAACTGGACTTTTTCCGCAGGAGATAAAGGAAACACAGCGAACGAATGTGAGCTGATGTTGACTTATCGTACGGAGGAAAAGGAAGTTTGAGCCGGACCTAGCCGCTGAAGCTAGACATCTCCCCGCGGAAAGCAAGTGTCTGCAGCGAAGTGAAACGGACTACCTTAAAACGTATAACAACAATCAATGCTATATATAATGAAATGCTACTTTTCCTAAAGAAACCTATATTCAAGGTAGCCTAGTCAATAATTTCAAATGGTTTCCATAAATTTTTTAGTTTGCAAAAATCTATTTACATAGGTAATACTATTTCTATAAAGAGGTGAATAAAGTGACAAAATGGTTTAATGTTGGAAAGTTAGTAAACACACATGGAATAAAAGGTGAAGTAAGAATTGTTTCAAGAACGGACTTTGCCGACGAACGTTACGAAGTTGGAAATAAACTTTATTTATTTTTACCAAATGAAACAGAACCGATCGAAGTAGTAGTTGAATCACGTCGAGTACATAAGTCGTTTGATTTAGTGAAATTTGAAGGTTTTCATAATGTTAACGAAGTAGAAAAATTTAAAGGCTCAATCGTTAAAGTTCCCGAGGATCAATTAGGAGAACTGGAAGCGGATGAATTTTATTTTCACGAAATTATTGGTTGCAAAGTAATTTCATTAGAATCGAATGAAGAGTTAGGTACTATTAAAGAGATATTAACACCTGGTGCAAATGATGTTTGGGTCGTTAAAGGAAAAGGTGGAAAAGAGATTTTAATTCCATATATCGAACAAGTCGTGAAAGAAGTTAACATTGAAGAAAAGATTGTGAAAATATTACCACTGGAAGGCCTTCTTTAAGATGAAGATAGATGTACTTACTTTATTTCCAGAAATGTTTCAACCAGTCTTCCAAACATCCATCTTAAAGAAAGCTGCAGAAAAAGAAGCAGTACAATATCGTGTTATTAATTTTAGAGACTATTCTTCCAATAAACATAAAACCGTGGACGATTATCCATATGGTGGAGGAGTGGGAATGGTTTTAAAGCCGCAACCAGTTTTTGATGCTATTGAAGATTTAACGAAGGAAGAAACAAAAAAGCCACGCATTATTCTAATGTGTCCACAGGGTGAAACATATACACAAAAAAAGGCCGAACAATTCGCAAAAGAAGACCATCTCATCTTTATATGTGGACATTATGAAGGCTACGATGAACGAATTCGATCTCATGTTGTTACAGATGAAATATCCATTGGTGATTACGTCTTAACAGGTGGTGAGTTAGCCTCAATGGTAGTAATTGATAGTGTCGTAAGGCTATTACCTGGTGTATTAGGAAAAGAGGCATCACATGAACTTGATTCCTTTAGTACTGGGTTGCTAGAACACCCTCATTATACACGACCTGCTGAATATAAAGGTTATAAGGTGCCTGACGTGTTGCTCTCGGGAAACCATGAAAAAATTGAACAGTGGCGTTCAAAAGAATCTTTAAGAAGAACTTTTGAAAGAAGACCAGACTTACTAGATAAATATGAACTATCCGAGCAACAGAAAATTTGGTTAAAAGAGATAGAGAATGAGAAGAACTAATATTGCATCTTCCTTATAAATATGTTAATATATTCTTTGTGACTTAGCTATTGCTATGTTTAAAAACGATGTTCCGCTGCATGAAAAATAGTAATGGAATGAGCATCTGTGGAAAAGGAGAAGAATACTATGCAAAAACTTATTCAAGAAATTACACAATCTCAACTTAAAACAGACCTTCCTACTTTTAAGTCTGGGGATACTGTACGTGTACACGTTAAAGTTGTAGAGGGTACTCGTGAACGTATTCAGATTTTCGAAGGTGTTGTTATTAAGCGCCGTGGTGGTGGAATTAGCGAAACATTTACTGTACGTAAAATTTCTTACGGTGTAGGTGTAGAACGTACATTCCCAGTACATTCACCAAAAATCGATAAATTAGAAGTTATCCGTCGCGGTAAAGTACGTCGTGCTAAACTTTACTACTTACGTGAGTTACGTGGTAAAAAAGCGCGTATTAAAGAGATTCGATAATAAAGGAAAAAGAGCTTGCTTATCAAGCTCTTTTTTTTACACTATAAAAGTTTAGTTTCTCCCGATAAAATGATGATGAAATAGATACGCATATAGGAAAATAGGTATATTTCATCTCTTATAAGTTTTCATCCAAATATGATAAGGTATATAATAGATTAAGCTACAAAAAAAGGCTTGCATACACTAGCAGAATTAATATTTTGTCGAATGTATAGTAGCCCAATAAAAACTTCATATTTATAAGTAGATAAAATGATTCTTAGGTAGTGGAGGAACAAATATGGCAAAAGCTAAAAGTGAACTTTGGGAATGGATAAAAGCACTTGCGATTGCTGTTATATTAGCAGCAGTCATTCGTTATTTCTTTTTTGCACCGATAGTAGTAGATGGAGAATCAATGATGCCTACTTTACACAATGAAGACAGAATGATTGTAAACAAGATCGGTTACAAAATAGGGAAACCAGATCGATTTGATATCGTAGTTTTTCATGCAACGGCAGATAAAGATTACATAAAAAGAATTATCGGATTACCAGGAGATGAAGTTCAATACAGAAATGATGTTTTATACATAAATGGCGAACCGTTTGAAGAACCTTACTTAGACGAGTACAAAAACGGAGTAGATGGATTATTAACAGAAAACTTTACTCTTGAAGAAATTACTGGATCAAAAGTAGTACCAGAAGGACATATATTCGTTTTGGGCGATAATAGAAGATATAGTCGAGATGGAAGACATATTGGTACTATACCGCTAGAAGAGGTGCTAGGAAAGACAAATATCGTTTATTGGCCTTTAAAAGAAATTAGAAAAGTGGATTAAAACAGAAACTCCATAGATTACAGCGTAAAAGGAGTAATTATTATGACAATACAATGGTTTCCAGGGCATATGGCAAAAGCTAGAAGGGAAGTAACAGAAAAGCTGAAGCTAATTGATATCGTATATGAATTAGTAGATGCTAGACTTCCCCTTTCATCACGAAACCCAATGATAGATGAAATTGTTGCAAATAAACCAAGAATTATATTATTAAATAAAGCTGATATGGCTGATACGGAAAAAACTAATAGATGGCTCGATTATTTTAACTCACAAAATAACAACACGAAAGCTATCGCAATCGATGCGCATCAAGGAAAAGGGCTAACCAAAATTCATTCCTTGTCAAAAGAATTATTGAAAGAGAAATGGGATCGAATGATAGCAAAAGGAATTCGTCCAAGAGCAATTAGAGCGCTAATTGTAGGGATTCCAAATGTAGGTAAATCGACGTTAATTAATCGACTTGCCAAAAAAAACATCGCTAAAACAGGAGATAGGCCTGGTGTTACGAAAGCACAGCAATGGGTAAAAGTGGGGAAAGAATTAGAGTTATTAGATACTCCAGGAATTCTCTGGCCAAAATTTGAAGATCAAGAAGTCGGTTTAAGATTAGCTACTACTGGTGCGATAAAAGACACTATTATCAATTTACAAGAAGTAGCAGTATATGCTTTGCGCTATTTATCCGAATATTATCCTTCACGCTTGCATGAAAGATATGGGCTAGAGGAAATTCCTGAAGATGTGGTAGAATTGTTCGATGCAATTGGTAAAAAAAGAGGTTGTATTATGTCTGGTGGTTATATTGATTACGATAAAACAACTGAAATTATCATACGTGACATTCGTACGTTAAAGCTCGGGAAGATAACTTTTGAAATACCAACAGAGTAAAAGTAAGGAGGCTGATTTTTTTTGCAGCCTCTTTATTCGTTTTTATATTACTCTTTGTTTACATAATGGGTAATTTCACTGTGTTCTCTTTAAAACCAACAAAAAGTAACCGATATATATAGAAAGGAGTTAGTGTTATGAAAATGTCTATAAAACAAGTAGAGGAAGAGCTTGTCCGAATTAATTCAGAAAATAACCCTTTCTTTCAACTTTTAGTAAAGGACGAAAGAAAAGGAGTTCAAGCGTTGCTTAAAAAATGGCGAATGGACAAGAAGAAGGAAGATGAATTGCGTAAGCAGTTTGAAGAAATGAGTATTCATGAAAATAAACTCATTCAAGAAGGTTTTCAATATATTGCAGGCTTAGATGAGGTGGGGAGAGGCCCGCTTGCTGGTCCAGTAGTTGCGGCGGCTGTCATTTTACCGAAGAACTTTTATCTACCAGGATTAACTGACTCGAAAAAATTGTCAGCAACGAAAAGAGAACTTTTTTATGAAAAAATAAAAGCAGAAGCAATTAGCATTGGAATTGGTATTGTGGATGCAAATACAATTGATGAAGTGAATATTTACGAAGCTACGAAACTAGCTATGATACAAGCTATTAACAAACTTCATATAAAACCGGATTATTTACTAATTGATGCAATGAAATTAAATGTGAATATACAACAAGAATCAATCGTTAAAGGGGATTCGAAAAGTATTTCAATTGCAGCGAGTTCTGTCATTGCAAAGGTTACCCGCGATTCCTATATGATTGAATTAGGAGAAAAATTTCCTCAGTACGGTTTTCGAAGTAATATGGGGTATGGTACGAAAGAGCATGTTGAAGCAATAGAAGCTCATGGTGTTTTGGCTGAACATCGACGCTCTTTTACACCGATTAAAGATATTGTTAGTTGATAGGAGGAAGAGAGTTGCACATAAATGCACACTTTTCATCTCGAATTGATCCCAATCAAGCTACTAGCCAAGGACAACTGTTTAATGGGAAGGTGTTACATAAAGAAAATGGACTGTACACGATTATTTCAAAGGGTGTAGAAATGGTAGCCACTGTGACGGGCAATATTGAAGTGGGAAAATCATATATCTTCCTATTAGATAACAACGTCCAAACGAAAGGAAAGGAAACGGTTTTTTCACTACAATTGATAAGACCAACTGCTGATCAATCTAGTCAGCCTTCGTTTCCTATTGAAAAAGCGGATAGCAGCAACATACTATGGAAAAAGCTCACTCCATTTTTTAATAGTGATAAAAGTGAGGAACTACATATAAAATCAACCATCAATACCTTTGTTAATAGTCGTGGCGATAGTATACCTGCACAAAAATTAATAGAGATAATGTCGCTACCATTACTACAAGGGTTAGGAAAGTCGGTACAAACATTACTTTCTCATTCTGAAGCTAATAGCAGCACTGCTTTAAACATAAATCATACTGTCCAAAAAATGTTAGCTCCTATAACTGTTACACCATCCATATTGCAATCGAAAGAAAATTTTATGATATTTTTACAATCGATAAACGATATATTGCAAAGCTTAAATTATGAAGCAAATGTAAAAAATAGCAAACTATCGGAACAACTATTAGAGAATAATCTGAAATTTTACGTTACAGAATTAATGAGCGCAACTAATAATAAAAAAACGGAAAGTCTGTTGAATACAATAGTACAAACAATTAACGGGTACCAACTCTTCGCTAGAGAAGAAGGTGGGATACAACAACATTTGTTCCCTTTACTTTTTTTGAATGAAGGTAAATACACGGACTGGTATATGCATCTTACGAAATATAATGGTGAAAAAGATGATAATGCTGAATCTACGAGAATACTTTTTCTATTAGATTTACCAAATATATCTCAAACAATGGTCGATTTACAAGTATTCCGTCAAACACTCTCGATTACAATTGTAAATGAGCATGCTAGAAGCCTTCAACGGGCAGTAGAAGCTCTTAAACCCATTTTAAAGGGGAATGTATCAAAATTAGGTTTCCGTTTAAGTAGGATTAAACTACTCCCTTTAGAGGAAGAAGAGTATTCAGTAAGAACCGTTTTTGTAAAAGAAATATTAGCACCGCTACAAAATGAAGTGGATATTAGATTATGAAAAAAGAAGAGATAAATAATAGAAAGAAAGCCGTTGCTTTAAAATATGAAAATAGTATGGCGCCGTTCGTATCGGCAAAAGGTAGTGGTATTATTGCAGAAAACATTATAAATGTTGCCAAAGAACATAATATTCCTATTCAAGAAGATAAAGCATTAGTGGAACTGTTAGCACAATTAGAAGTGAATGATACTATACCAGAAGAATTATATGAAGTAGTTGCAGAGGTTTTTGCGTTCGTATATCAACTAAACAATGCAAACGAAAAAAATAAGCTATAGTGTTAAAATAATGTAAATTCAAGAGGAATTTATTCCATTTGTTACATGTTTTATATCCCTTTATTAACTTAATATATTTTTTAAGTGTAGAAAGGAGAAATAATTTTTTGAAAATAGTATAATATTTTTGTAGAAAGGTAGACAAGTGCAAGTACATTTTATAAAATGAAAGCGCAGTCTATTTTTGTCATACATAAGATTGGAGGATGGGAAATGAATATCCATGAATATCAAGGGAAAGAAATCCTCAGAAAATACGGGGTTGCTGTTCCAAATGGTCGCGTCGCGTTTACTGTTGATGAAGCAGTAGAAGCTGCAAAAGAGTTAGGAACAGAAGTTTGTGTTGTGAAAGCACAAATCCACGCAGGTGGACGTGGGAAAGCTGGTGGAGTTAAAGTTGCTACTAAAGGTTTAGAGCAAGTTCGTGAATATGCGAGTGAAATCTTAGGTAAAACGCTTGTAACTCATCAAACAGGTCCAGAAGGAAAAGAAGTAAAACGCTTACTAATAGAAGAAGGTTGCGACATCAAGAAAGAATATTATGTCGGTTTAGTACTTGACCGCGAAACTTCTAAAGTAGTTCTAATGGCCTCTGAAGAAGGTGGAACTGAAATTGAGGAAGTGGCGGAACAAACACCAGAAAAAATCTTTAAGGAATACGTTGATCCTGTAGTAGGATTAACTGGTTTCCAAGCACGTCGAATTGCTTTTAATATTAACATCCCTAAAGAGTTAGTAGGCAAAGCGGTTAAATTCATGATGGGCTTATACCAAGCGTTTGTCGAAAAGGATTGCTCTATTGCAGAAATTAACCCGTTAGTTATAACTGGGGATGGAAATGTTATGGCATTAGATGCGAAGCTAAACTTTGATGCAAATGCATTATATCGTCATAAAGATATTTTAGAATATCGTGATTTAGATGAAGAAAACCCTAAAGAAATCGAAGCTTCCAAGCATGATTTAAGTTATATTGCACTTGATGGAAATATTGGTTGTATGGTAAACGGTGCAGGTCTTGCAATGGCAACAATGGATATTATTAAACATTACGGTGGAGACCCTGCTAACTTCCTAGATGTTGGGGGCGGTGCAACTGCTGAGAAAGTAACAGAAGCTTTCAAAATCATCCTTTCTGATGAGAAAGTGAAAGGTATTTTCGTGAACATCTTTGGTGGGATTATGAAGTGTGACGTTATAGCTACTGGAGTAGTAGAAGCTGCTAAACAAGTTGGATTAAGCGTACCTTTAGTTGTACGTTTAGAAGGTACAAACGTAGATTTAGGAAAACAAATTTTAAAAGAGTCTGGTTTGAATATTGTAGCAGCTGAATCTATGGCAGATGGAGCACAAAAAATCGTAGCACAAGTAGGCTAAGAAAGGCAGGGGACATACATGAGTGTATTTATAAATAAAGATACTAAAGTAATCGTGCAAGGAATTACAGGTTCAACTGCATTGTTCCATACAAAGCAAATGCTTGAATACGGAACTAAAATTGTAGGTGGAGTAACACCTGGTAAGGGTGGTACAGAAGTAGAAGGAGTTCCTGTTTTTAACACTGTAGCTGATGCAGTTAACGCGACAGGTGCTAACGCTTCTGTAATTTATGTTCCAGCTCCATTCGCAGCAGATGCAATTATGGAGGCAGTAGATGCAGAATTAGATTTAGCTATCTGTATTACAGAGCATATTCCAGTAATGGATATGGTAAAAGTTAAACGTTACATGGAAGGTAAGAAAACCCGTTTAGTAGGACCGAACTGTCCGGGGGTTATTACTGCTGATGAATGTAAAATTGGTATTATGCCTGGATATATTCATAAAAAAGGCCACGTTGGTGTAGTATCTCGTTCTGGTACTCTTACTTATGAAGCAGTGCACCAATTAACACAAGCTGGCATTGGCCAAACTACTGCAGTAGGTATTGGTGGAGACCCTGTAAACGGTACAAACTTTATCGATGTTTTAAAAGCGTTTAACGAAGACCCAGAAACTTACGCGGTCATTATGATAGGTGAAATAGGTGGGACTGCAGAAGAAGATGCAGCTCTATGGGTAAAAGAAAATATGACAAAGCCTGTTGTAGGATTTATTGGTGGACGTACTGCGCCTCCAGGAAAACGCATGGGTCATGCTGGTGCGATTATCTCTGGTGGAAAAGGAACAGCAGATGAAAAAATTCGAGTTATGAATGAATGTGGTATTCAAGTTGCTGATACACCATCTGTAATGGGTGAAACGTTAATTAACGTATTGAAAGACCAAGGTCTTTACGAAAAGTGTAAAACACACTAATACAATCTCGAGAATAGGAATAGTCCTACAAAACTATTCCTATTCTTATTCATGTTTAATATTACGTACGAATTACCTATGTTTAATTTCTCCGCGTCTCCCCAAACTCTTCTATTTAAATTATCAATTCAAGCTAAGGAAAGGAGCATAAAGATGAACAAATGGACTTTTCGTCTATTGTTATTGGACCATTGTCCTTCTGTTACTTGGGCAATGAAGAAAAATCTTTTACTTCATGACCCAAATCTTGTGAACCTATTAAAGTATAGTTCTTTACAACTAGCCAAAATACTAAATGTTTCTGTGAAAACAGCTGATAAAATTCATCATCATTTACATGAGTTTAATATGTTACCATTATTAAAAGTTTATGAAAGAGAAAATATTTTAATTATTACTATTGGTGATAAAAGGTACCCTCCGTTATTAAAACAAATTTTCGATCCCCCATTTGTGTTATATTGTAAAGGAAATATAAAACTCTTACAGACAGAAAAGCTATTAAGTGTAGTCGGAACACGCAACCCGACCGCTTATGGCAAAAAAGTCATTCCTTTTATAGTTAAGCCGTTATTGTTACAGAACTGGCATGTAATTAGTGGGTTAGCACTAGGAATTGATGAGTTAGTACATATAGAAGCTATTAAAAACGGTGGTAAAACAATAGCGGTGTTAGGCAGTGGTGTGCTCCAAATATATCCTGAGAAAAATAAAGGTTTAGCTAAAATCATCGGTAGCGAACATTTATTAATTTCTGAATATCCCCCATTAACAAAACCGTTAAAATGGCATTTTCCACAAAGAAATAGAATTATTAGTGGTTTATCTATGGGAACATTAATAATAGAAGCAAAAGAAAAAAGTGGTTCGCTTATTACAGCTGATCAAGCGATGGAACAGGGAAGAGAGGTTTTTGCAGTTCCGGGTCCTATTTATGAACAAACGTCATTTGGAACGAATAAATTAATACAACATGGGGCAAAACTTGTAACAAATTATGAAGATATCTTAAATGAAATTCCTTCATTTAGTAAGAAGTTTTAGAAATTTTATATATTTTACTTTACAACTATATGTAGGTTTGTATTATTATAGGGGACGATACTATTTTCGTTCTGCAAACTTTACTATTAATAATTTCTGCTTAAGAAGGAATGAATAAGAAAAGAAAGAATAATATATAAATCACTAATCAGTAAGAGTAAATCAGTGACAAAAAATAATATTATTAAACTTTGATTGACAAAATGAGAATTAGTATTTCATAATGATGAAGATTTAATTGGAAATTTACCCTCTTGAGGAGGACTATGGATGTCAGATTATTTAGTGATAGTTGAATCACCAGCAAAAGCAAAAACGATAGAAAAATATTTAGGTAAAAAATATAAAGTAAAAGCCTCTATGGGACATATAAGGGATTTACCTAAAAGTCAAATGGGTGTTGATGTAGAGCAAAATTTCGAACCTAAATATATTACAATACGTGGAAAAGGCCCGGTTCTAAAAGAACTTAAAACGGCTGCAAAGAAGGCGAAAAAAATATACCTTGCGGCTGACCCGGATCGTGAAGGGGAAGCAATCGCTTGGCACTTAGCCAATAGCCTTGATATTGATACTGCTTCAAATTGTCGAGTGGTATTTAATGAAATTACAAAGGATGCCATTAAAGAATCTTTTAAGCACCCTAGACCGATTGATATGGACGTAGTGGATGCTCAACAAGCACGTAGAGTACTTGATCGCTTAGTAGGTTACAATATTAGCCCATTGTTATGGAAAAAGGTCAAAAAGGGACTTAGTGCTGGTCGTGTACAATCAGTGGCAGTTCGCTTAATTATAGAACGCGAGCAAGAAATAAAAGAATTTATTCCAGAAGAATATTGGACAATTAAAGCTGAATTTCTTACGAAAAATAATAAATCGTTTGAAGGTACATTTTACGGGATGGATGGTAAAAAAATTGAACTAAAGAGCGAAAGTGAAGTTCAATCTGTCCTAAAGAAACTGGAGGAAAATTCTTTTTCTGTTAAAAATGTAACGAAAAAGGAAAGAAAGAGAAACCCATCCCCGGCTTTCATTACGTCTTCACTTCAGCAGGAAGCTGCTAGGAAGTTAAACTTCCGTGCTAAGAAAACGATGATGTTAGCACAGCAGCTTTATGAAGGAATTGACCTTGGTAAAGAAGGAACAGTAGGTTTAATTACATACATGCGTACTGATTCAACTAGAATATCGGATACAGCAAAGCAAGAAACAAAAGAATATATAACGAGTAATTTTGGTAAGGAATTTGCAATACCGATGGAAAAGAAAGAATCAAAAAAGGCTAATGCGCAAGATGCCCATGAGGCAATTAGACCGACGTCTACTTTTAGGGACCCTAACTCTGTTAAAGAGTTTTTAAGTCGAGATCAATTTAGACTGTATAAATTAATTTGGGAACGACTTGTTGCAAGTCTTATGTCTCCAGCTATTTTGGATACAGTTAGTGTTGATATTGTTCAAGGTGATGTTCTATTTAGATCTACCGGTTCAACTGTCAAGTTTCCTGGGTTTATGAAGGTGTATGTGGAAGGAAATGATGATGCAGACGAAGAAAAAGAAAAAATGTTACCTCCTTTAAAGGTAGGGGATGGCGTATTTTCGAAAGATATTACACCTAAACAACATTTTACACAGCCGCCGCCTCGATATACGGAAGCAAGACTTGTTAGAACGTTAGAAGAGCTAGGAATAGGTAGACCATCTACGTACGCTCCAACACTAGATACAATCCAGAAACGAGGATATGTCGCTTTAGACAATAAACGTTTTGTTCCTACAGAATTAGGAGAAATTGTATGTGAACTAATTCTAGAGTTCTTCCCAGAAATTATTAATGCAGAGTTTACGGCAGATTTAGAAACAAACCTAGACAATATTGAAGAAGGTAAAGTGAACTGGGTAAGCATAATTGATGGTTTTTACCACGAATTTGAAAAGAGACTAGAAAAAGCAGAAGCAGAAATGCAAGAAATTGAAATTAAAGATGAACCTGCTGGAGAAGATTGTGACCAATGCGGGCATGAAATGGTTTATAAAATGGGTAGATACGGTAAATTCATGGCTTGTTCTAATTTCCCGGATTGTCGAAACACGAAAGCTATCGTAAAAGAAATAGGTGTTCCGTGTCCGAAATGTGAAAATGGAAATATTGTAGAGAGAAAAAGTAAGAAAAAGAGAATTTTCTTCGGCTGTGATCAATATCCAACATGTGACTTTTTATCATGGGATAAGCCAATTGCACGTAAATGCCCGAAATGTGAGTCATTACTCGTAGAGAAAAAGTTGAAAAAAGGTATTCAAGTGCAATGTGTAGAATGTGACTATAAAGAAGAACCACAAAAATAAATCAAAACGTTTGCACTTTACAGCATTTTAGGTTATTTTATATATGATTTGTTTTCGTAGTGGTAATGAAGTAGTTTTATTCGAAATATTGAGCGCATGTACTCAATGAGTAGGGGGACTGACACGAACATCGTCAGCCCCTTTTCCTATGGTTTAGTTTAAATCATGAAAGGAAATAGTAAAGGTATAAATTATTGTTGATTTTCAGACACATTTATTATGGAAACAACATATGAAGGATTGCTAGATTAGAACAAGGACATTTTTTTTGGGAGAACTTTACGTTATGCTTTAGCCATTAGCTATCGGATTAGTTGAGGAAATAATGTTACTCGTATATTATAAGGATAGAGCTAGTTGAAACTATAGGGCCAACATTACGTGAACAAATTGGAAAAATCCTCAGTAGAAGAACCAGAAATTTTTCCTTATGTCCTTATTTACTGAAAACACTTCCAATTTTTAAAGTACTGAAATATTAGCATCTAAGACAATTCAGAATTTTGTAAAAAGTATGTAAAATTAATTGCAAGGGTTACTAAATTGTGATAATATTTAGTAGCCCTTGTGAGGTGAATAAAAAATGAAAAATGAAATAGCTCCTATCCAATCTTTTTTACAATATTTACAGGTGGAGAAGAATTACTCTACTTATACCGTTGAATTCTATAAAAAAGATATTGAAGACTTTTGGCGTTTTTTAATAACAGAAGGTGTTCATACATATAAAGAGGTAAGTTATAGAGAAGCGAGAGCGTACTTAACAAAGTTATATAAAGAAAAATATGCTAGAAAAACGGTAGCTCGAAAAATATCAAGCATAAGAAGCTTTAATAAGTATTTGTTAAGAGAGGAAAAGCTGAAAGAAGATCCTTTTTCGTTAATACATGTTCCGAAGCAGGAGCAAAGATTACCTCAATTTTTGTATGAAGAAGAGATGGAAAAGCTTTTTACAGTATCTGATTTATCATCGCCAATAGGGCAAAGAGATCAAGCGATACTTGAAGTGTTGTATGGTACTGGTATTCGTGTTAGTGAATGTTGTAAGATTGACTTGTTACATATCGATTTTCATTTAGGAACAATATTAGTTCATGGAAAAGGTAGCAAACAAAGATACGTTCCTTTTGGAAGTTTTGCGTCAGAAGCTTTAAATTTATATATATCAGACGGTCGAAAAAAACTTTTAGAAAAATCAAGGCAAAACAATCAGGAAAACTCTTTGTTTTTAAACTTTCGAGGTGGCCCACTTACTCCTAGGGGGGTAAGAGTGATTCTTGATAATATTGTTTCAAAAGCTAGTACTACTTTAAAAATAAGTCCTCATTCGTTAAGGCATACGTTTGCTACGCACATGCTAAACGAAGGAGCCGACCTTAGAGTTGTTCAAGAATTGTTAGGTCATGCTCATCTTTCTTCAACACAAGTGTATACACACGTAACGAAAGAACATTTACGCAAAACATATATGCAAGCCCATCCTAGAGCAAAGGATGGTAATTAGGAGGAATATATATGGGTTCTTTTCATGCAACAACAATCTTCGCAGTAAAGCATAAAGGTCAGTCTGCAATGGCTGGTGATGGCCAAGTAACTTTTGGGAATTCTGTCGTGATGAAACATACAGCTAAAAAAGTAAGGAAGCTCTTTAATGGTAAAGTAATAGCTGGTTTTGCTGGCTCGGTTGCAGATGCGTTTACTTTATTTGAGATGTTTGAAGGAAAGTTAGAAGAATATAACGGAAACCTTCAACGTGCTGCTGTTGAATTAGCGAAAGAGTGGAGAAGTGATAAAGTTCTTCGTAAGTTAGAAGCTATGTTAATCGTAATGGACGAATCAACGTTATTACTTGTTTCTGGTACAGGTGAAGTGATTGAACCGGATGATGGAATATTAGCAATCGGTTCAGGTGGAAATTATGCTTTAGCTGCAGGTCGTGCTTTGAAAAGGTTTGCATCAGAACATATGTCGGCTAGAGAAATAGCGAAAGCAGCGCTAGACATGGCGGCAGAAATTTGCGTTTATACGAATGACAACATTATAGTGGAAGAACTTGATTAGGAGAGTGGATGCATATGCAAACAAGCTTAACTCCAAGACAAATTGTTGATAAATTAGATCAGTATATTGTAGGTCAAACGAAAGCAAAGAAAGCAGTTGCAGTCGCGTTAAGAAACCGATATAGAAGAAGCTTACTACCTGAGCAGCTGCGAGATGAAGTTGTTCCGAAGAACATCTTAATGATTGGTCCAACTGGTGTAGGTAAAACTGAAATTGCTAGAAGAATTGCTAAAATGGTAGGTGCACCATTTGTTAAGGTAGAAGCCACAAAATTTACTGAAGTTGGCTATGTTGGAAGAGATGTTGAATCGATGGTTCGTGATCTTGTAGAAACATCTGTTCGGATTATAAAAGAAGAAAGAATGGAAGCAGTAAAGGATAAGGCAGAAGAAAATGCTAATACAAGACTTGTTGAATTGCTCGTACCTGGTAAGCAAAAAGAAACAAATTATAAAAACCCATTTGAAATGCTTTTTGGTGGTACTAATCAGCAAAATGAACAACAAAGTCAAACCTCACATGCGGAAGAAGCGAATATTAGGACAGAAAGACAAAGAGTTGCTCACCAATTAGCGCTAGGTGAATTGGAAGATCGTTATGTTTTCGTAGAAGTCGAAGAACAAGCACCATCCATGTTTGATATGCTTCAAGGTTCGGGTATGGAACAAATGGGCATGAATATGCAAGATGCTCTTAGTAACCTTATGCCGAAAAAGAAAAAGAAACGAAAATTAACAGTACGTGAAGCTAGAAAAGTTTTAACGAATGAAGAGGCTCAAAAATTAATTGATATGGATGAGGTTACGCAAGAGGCAGTTGTCAGGGCTGAGCAAAGCGGTATTATCTTCATTGATGAAATTGATAAAATTGCGAAAAAGTCAGGGAACAGCTCTTCGGCCGATGTTTCGAGAGAGGGAGTACAACGCGATATTTTACCTATCGTAGAAGGCTCTACAGTCGTAACGAAATATGGTCAAGTAAAAACAGATCATGTATTATTTATATCTGCAGGCGCATTTCATATGGCGAAACCATCTGATTTAATACCAGAATTACAAGGAAGATTTCCGATTAGAGTAGAATTAACAAAGCTATCTGTTGAAGATTTTTATCGTATATTAGTCGAACCAGATAATGCACTTACTAAACAATATATCGCTTTAATGGAAACGGAAGGTATACAACTTGAATTTTCTGACGATGCTATTCGTAGGATAGCCGAAGTTGCTTTTCAAGTGAATCAAGATACAGATAACATTGGAGCTAGGCGTTTACATACAATATTAGAGCGCTTGTTAGAAGATTTGTCATTTGAAGCACCTGACATTAATCTAGAAAAGATTTCGATTACACCACAATATGTAGAAGAAAAATTAGGAACAATTGCAAAAAACAAAGATTTAACACAATTTATATTATAGCTATATATGTAGGAGGAAAATGAAAATGCCTTTATTAGAAAGAACTAGAAAAATTAATGCAATGTTACAAAGAGCTGCAGGTAAACCTGTAAACTTTAAAGAAATGTCTGAAACTTTACAAGAAGTTATTGAAACGAATGTTTTTATCGTAAGTAGAAGAGGAAAATTATTAGGATTTGCTATTAATCAGCAAATTGAAAATGAAAGAATGAAAAAAATGTTAGAAGACCGTCAATTCCCGGAAGAATACACAAAAAACTTATTTCACGTGACGGAAACTTCTGCTAACCTAGATATTAATAGCGAGCATACTGCTTTTCCAGTGGAGAATAAAGACCTATTCCAAAGTGGGCTAACGACTATTGTTCCAATTATTGGTGGGGGAGAGCGTTTAGGTACATTAATCCTTTCTCGCTTACAAGATCAGTTTGGTAACGATGATTTAATTTTAGCGGAATACGGTGCAACAGTTGTTGGAATGGAAATACTAAGAGAAAAAGCAGAAGAAATTGAAATTGAAGCAAGAAGTAAAGCAGTTGTGCAAATGGCAATTAGTTCTCTTTCTTATAGTGAATTAGAAGCGATTGAGCATATTTTTGAAGAATTAGATGGTAATGAAGGGTTACTAGTAGCTTCTAAAATAGCTGATAGAGTAGGAATTACACGTTCTGTAATCGTTAATGCACTTCGTAAACTTGAAAGTGCCGGCGTTATCGAATCACGTTCTTTAGGAATGAAAGGTACTTACATTAAAGTACTAAACAATAAGTTTTTAGTGGAATTAGAGAAAATTAAATCTCATTAAGAAAAAAGTGTAGTACTTATGAATGAACTGGTAGTTTTGGAATTTAGCTTCCTTTAGAAGAGCTGCGAAAGAAGTAGTCATACTTACATTGGGAAGGTGAATATTCTAGTTAAGCTACAACTGAATGTGACTAAATAAGTACATTTTATTATAAGTAATAACCAAAAAATAGCGCTTATGATGCGAAAGCATTATAAGCGCTATTTTTTTTCGTTAGTTTGTAGTTTTAATGGAGTGGGTCAAAAGTCCTTGTTAAAAAATAAGTCTAAATGACGACGGATTTTAACATTTCGTTCATGGACATATTTAACTTGGTAATTTACAATTAGTGATAGGCGTTTTCAAAATTCGACAAAGCTTTACAATACATTTCGACAATACTTTTTTATTTTTGGGGGTTATGATGAAGATTTTTTCAAGTTCGATTCAGTCATTAGAGAGAGGGCTGCAATACTCTGCTAAAAAGCATGAAGTAACCTCACACAATATTGCAAATGTAGATACACCGAACTATAAAAGAAGAGAAGTCCAACCGACATTTCAACAAATTTATAATTCTGCATTATCAGCAAATAAAACAGATAAGAGACATTTAGATTTCTCCAATAGTCCATCTAGTACTCATTCTGTTAAAACAGCAATAAACTCTTATTCTCATAATGGTAATAATGTAGATATAGATAAAGAAATGTCTGAGTTAGCGGAGAATCAAATTTATTACTATACATTAGTAGATCAATTAAGTGGAAAGTTTCAGTCATTACAAAATGTAATTAAAGGAGGGAGGAATTAATGTCTATGTTTAACTCTATGAACATATCTGCTTCAGCCTTAACAACACAACGTTTGCGTATGGATGTTATTTCTTCCAATATGGCAAATGTAGATTCAACGAGAGCTACATATGAAAATGGTCAATGGCAGCCGTATAAGCGGAAAATGGTCGTTGTACAGCCGAACGAACAGAATAGCTTTAAATCTTTTTTACAAAAAGCAACGAATGGTAACAATGTTGGCGCTGGAGTGAGAGTAACAAATATTGTAGAAGATGATGCTCCTTTCCGATTAGATTATGACCCAACGCATCCAGATGCAAACGAAGAAGGTTATGTACAGTTACCTAACGTTGACCCGTTAAAAGAAATGGTAGATCTAATGAGTGCTTCAAGGTCATACGAAGCTAACGTCACTGTTTTTAATGCATCAAAAGGTATCATGATGAAGACTTTAGAACTAGGTAAATAAGGAGTGTGAAAAATTTTGACGGTAAAAATAAATAACGCATTATCTTGGATGCCTCAAACTAACAATATGGCAAAGCCTATTGAAGTTCAAAGTCAATTTAGTAATTATTTGAAAACGGCACTGAATGAAGTAAATAATAATCAGCTAGCATCTAATAAAGCTACAGAAATGTTAGTGAATAACGAAGGTGTAGAATTACACGACGTATTAATTGCTCAACAAAAAGCTAGCATTTCCCTCCAATTAACAATGGAAGTAAGAAATAAAGCGATTGAAGCTTATCAAGAAATAATGAGAATGCAAGTTTAATATATAAGGCAAGCTTTTATCTTAACTTACCTTTGTTAAAACTAATTCCTTTATAAATGAAATCAAAGACAAAATGCGGTTATTAACTGCATAGATGTACTGCGAGATAATAACCGGGGGATAGGAAAAGAATGAAAGAGAAATTAATTATATATAAACAAAAAATTACAGAATATTGGAGCGCTAGAAAAAAATATCAAAAAACGGCTATTATTAGCGGATTCATTGTTTCAATACTCGCAATATTCGCTATTATATATTTTACAAATAAAACGGATATGGCGCCGTTGTATAGAGATTTAACGTATCAAGAGACTGGTCAAATCAAGGAAGTTTTAGATTCAAGAAGCATTCCTTATGAGATTAGTCAAAACGGTACGGCGATATTAGTTCCTCAAGAACAAGTAGATGCATTGAAGATAGATCTTGCTGCGGAAGGTATTCCGAAAAGCGGTAGTATCGACTATTCCTACTTTAGTGAAAGATCTGGCTTTGGAATGACAGACAATGAATTCCAAATGTTAAAATTAGATTCGACACAAACAGAGCTAGAAAATTTAATAAAAAGTATCGACGGAGTTAACGATGCGAAAGTAATGATTTCAATGCCACAAGAAGGTATTTTTGTGCGTGATTCATCTCAAGAAGCATCGGCATCAATCGTTTTAAATACAAGATCTGGTCAACAATTTGATCAAGCGCAAATTAATGCCCTTTATCATTTAGTAGGAAAAAGTATACCAAACCTCTCTACAGATAATATCGTCATAATGAACCAATATTTTGAGTACTACGATTTAAAAAATTCAACAGATCAAGGCAATAATATTACGATTGCATCACAGTTAGATTTAAAGAGAGAAATTGAGCGTGATATACAACGACAAGTTCAACAAATGCTAGGAATGATGATGGGGCATGAAAACGTAATCGTTTCCGTTACAACGGATATTGATTTCACACAAGAGAATAGAGAAGAAAATCTTGTAACTCCAGTTGACCCGGATAATATGGAAGGCATCGCGGTTAGTGTGGAAAGAATAACAGAAACATATACGGGTGCTGATAATGAAGCAGGAGGAATTACTGGAACGCAAGATAGTGACATTCCGAGTTATGTAGCAGGCGGCGCTAGTGGATCTGGCGACTATGAACGAATGGAAGAAAGAATTAATAATGATGTAAATCGAATTCGTAGGGAAATAGTTGAAAGCCCATATAAGATTCGGGATATGGGAATTCAAGTTATGGTACAACCACTTGATCAACAAGATTTAATGGCGCAACAAAATACCGTAAATGATATAAAACAAATTTTAAGTACAGTTGTACGTACTTCGATAGATAAAGATGCACTTGGTGAAAATCCGTCCGTTGAAGAAATGGAAGACCGTATCGTTGTATCTTTACAACAATTTTCAGGTCAAGTTAGCTTTGACAGGGAAGAAAATTCGTTCATTCCTTTATGGGTTTATATCAGTGTAGGTGCTTTAATCGCACTCGTTATCATTTTACTATTCTTATTGTTCAGAAAACGGAAAGATGACGAAGAAGAGGAAGAATATATAGTAGAAGAAGAAAAGATTATTAATATTCCGGATATAGGAACTGAAAAAGAAACCGAAGCTTCAGCTCGAAGAAAACAGTTAGAAAAACTTGCAAAAGAAAAACCAGATGAATTTGCAAAACTATTAAGAAGTTGGTTATCAGAATAGGAGGGGCAACATGGCAAAAGCATCAAATTCAAAATCTTTTACAGGTAAACAGAAAGCAGCCATCCTCCTAATCTCTTTAGGGCCTGATGTATCTGCATCTGTATATAAGCATCTATCGGAAGAAGAAATAGAAAAATTAACTTTAGAAATTTCAAGTGTTAGAACTGTTGATTCCCAAATTAAAGAGAATGTTTTAGAAGAGTTTCATCAAATTGCTGAAGCACAAAATTACATATCACAAGGTGGTATATCTTACGCCAAGGCAGTTTTGGAAAAAGCATTAGGTGTTGATCAGGCAAATGCAATTATTAATCGTCTTACTTCTTCTTTACAAGTAAAACCATTTGATTTTGCTAGAAAAGCAGATGCATCGCAAATTTTGAACTTTATTCAAAATGAACATCCACAAACTATTGCGTTAGTACTTTCCTATTTGGAGCCAACTAAATCTGGACAAATTTTATCCGAGCTCCCACAAGAGTTACAGGCTGATATAGCGAAAAGAATTGCAGTTATGGATAGTACTTCACCAGAAATTATTAATGAAGTGGAACAAATTTTAGAAAGAAAATTATCAGCTACTGTCACTAGAGACTATACAAATACTGGCGGAGTTGATGCAGTCGTTCAAGTATTAAATCAGGTGGATAGAAGTACGGAACGAACAATTCTTGATTCGTTAGAGATTCAAGATCCTGAACTAGCGGATGAAATTAAAAAGAGAATGTTTGTATTCGAAGACATTGTTACATTAGATAATATGGCAATCCAACGTGTAATTCGTGATGTTGAAAACGAAGATCTATTATTAGCACTAAAAGTAGCAAGCGAAGAAGTAAAAGAAATTGTGTTTAAAAATATGTCTAAACGAATGATGGAAACAATGAAAGAAGATATGGAATATATGGGTCCAGTTCGTTTGAAAGATGTAGAAGAAGCGCAGTCTCGTATCGTTGGAACAGTTCGTAATTTAGAAGAAGTTGGTGAAATTGTCATTGCGCGCGGTGGAGGAGACGATATTATTGTCTAATATTATAAAATCTCAATATTCTACTATAAAATCAGCCAAACCGATAAAATTAACGCCAATAACGTTACAAAACGATCAGGATGAAGCATTGTATGTTGATGAAGGGCAAGCCTATCTCGAGCAAATCGAACGAGCAAAGGATGAGGCTTCCGGAATAATTCAAAAAGCTAATCAATATAAAGAAGAAGTGTTGCAACAATTGTTAGCGGAAAAGGAAAATTGGGAGTCTGAAAAAGTAATATTAAAGCAAGAAGCTTTTAACGAAGGCTATAAAAATGGCTATGATTCAGGTGAATCCGAAGCGAAAAAAGATTACGAGACGATAATAAATAATGCAAATACAACAATGAGATTAGCGAAAGAACACTATACTGAAAAATTAGACATGCTAGAAGAAGAGATGTTAAAAATTTCTATCAAAATAGCAGAGAAGATAGTGGGTACGGCACTCTCCTTAGATGAAATGCAATTCGTTTCATTTGTGAAGCATGCATTAAAAGAAGTGAAAGAAAAAGAGGAGATAAAGGTTTTTGTAAGCCCTAATCGTTTTTCTCTATTAATAGATAATAAAGCAAGCCTACAAAGTGTAGTAAATAATGTAAGTGAAATATTGATATTTGCCGATAAGGAGTTAAGTGAGTCTTCATGTTGGATTGATTCTTCAGCTGGGAGAATGGATGCAACGGTTGATACACAATTAGAGCAAATTAAAGAAAAACTACTTCAACTAGTTCAAAAAAAGGATGCATAATTCATGATGATAATTGACCAAATATTACAGGAAATTGAATCTTCTCATTCTTTTAAATTGTATGGGAAAGTTAAAAAAGTAATAGGTTTAATGATTGAATCAAAAGGTCCCGAATCATCGATAGGTGATGTTTGCAATATTATCCTTGATAAAAGACGGAAAAAAATTGTTCAGGCTGAAGTAGTAGGGTTTCGAGAAGATCATATATTGCTTATGCCGTTCACTTCAGTCCAAGATATAGGTCCTGGATGTATCGTCGAAACAACACATAAGCCATTACAAATACAAGTAGGCGAAGCACTCAAAGGAATGGTCTTAAACCCACTAGGTTTACCTCTCGCTGAAGGGGAACAATTACCAGTAGGACTTAAAGGTTATCCTACAGAACAAAACCCTCCAAATCCAATGACGAGACCACCTGTTCAAGACGTTTTAGAAGTTGGTGTTAAAGTGATTGACGGTTTGTTAACGGTTGGTAAAGGGCAAAGAATAGGGATTTTCGCCGGAAGTGGAGTAGGTAAGAGTACGCTGCTCGGTATGATAGCCCGCAATACGTATGCTGATATTAATGTTATTGCACTAGTTGGAGAGCGTGGTCGAGAAGTTAGAGAATTTTTGGAAAAGGACTTAGGTCCAGAAGGAATGAAAAAGTCAATCGTTATTGTTGCTACATCGGATCAACCAGCGTTAATGAGAATAAAGGGAGCGTATACAGCTACTGCAATCGCTGAGTATTTTCGAGATAAAGGTTTAAACGTTTTATTAATGATGGATTCTGTTACCCGTGTTGCTATGGCACAACGAGAAATAGGCCTAGCAATTGGGGAACCTCCTACAACAAAAGGATACACTCCTTCCGTATTTTCTATTTTGCCAAAATTATTGGAACGTACTGGCACAAATGAAAAAGGATCTATAACAGCATTTTATACAGTATTAGTGGACGGGGACGATATGAACGAGCCAATCGCTGATACAGTCCGAGGGATATTAGATGGACATTTTGTACTCGATAGAGAGCTAGCGAATAAAAACCAATACCCTGCGATTAATGTATTAAAAAGTGTTAGTAGAATAATGAACAATTTAATAGATAAGGAGCATAAAGACGCTGCTGATACACTTAGAGAAAAACTTTCTAAATATTATCAAGCGGAAGATTTAATAAATATTGGAGCATATAAACGAGGAGCTTCTAAAGAGATAGATGAAGCAATAGCGATGTATCCTAATATCATTCAATTTATTAAACAATCGGTTACAGATAAACTTTCCTATGAGCAAGCGATTGAGCAATTAAAAAATGTAGTAAGGTAGGATGATTCCAATTGAATGATAAGTTATATAAACTTCAAAATATATTGAAAATCAAGCAATCGGAAAAAAATGTTATCCACTCTGAATATAAAGAGGCCATTGAACAATTTGAAAAAGAAGGTAATCAGTTATATAGCCTACTGAAAAAGAAAGAAGATTTAGAGGAGTCCATTCATAACAGGATTAGTACTGGAATCAAGGTAGAACAGTTAATGCAACAACAATATTTCGTAACTAATCTTGAGAAATCTTTATTAATCCAACAGAGAAAAGTAAGTCATGCGAGAGCTTTTATGAATCTAAAGGAAGAAAAATTAAAAGAGCAAGCTGTAGAATGCAAGAAATATGAAAAGCTTGTTCAAAATTATACAAGTATGATTCAGGAAAAGGCGAAAAAATTAGATATTCAATTTTTAGATGAACTATCAATACTTCAATTTACGCATCAACCAAATAGGTGAATTATATGGCAAAAGTTAAGAAAAAAGTTCAAACGGAAGAACCGAAAAAGTATAGTTTTCTTCAAAAACTATTTTACCTTTATATCATCCCATTTTTGTTTTCCATTACGGTTGCATTGTTGCTATTAACGTATTGGGGGATTAACGTTTTCGAGGAGATTAAGCAATTTACTGAACAACGTTCGATACAAATGGAAGAGGAAAAACAAGAAGATGAGGAAGAAATGAATAGTATAGATACTTCGGAACAACTAGATACAAATACGAATAACACCATTATACAACTAGAAAATGAAGTGATTGAAAAACAAAATGAAATATTAAGATTAACAGCCGAGTTGAAAATAGCAAGTGAAACCATTGATGAGTTGAAAGAGCAACAGGATGAAATAAATTTATCTATTAAAGAAGTAGCAACTATGTATGAAAGAATGTCTACTAAAAAAGCAGCGCAAATTTTAAAAGAACTAGATGAAGATATGACATTGCAAATATTAAAGAAGTTAAGTGTAAATAAAAGATCCGCTATATTAGGACAACTTGATCCAGAAGTAGCAGCTAAATATACGGAGCGTTTAGCTTCTAATTAACGTTGGAGATGAGGTGTGATTAGTTGGAAGTACCAATGTTGTTAGATGTAACAAATGTAAAAGCATCTTCTGGTGTTCATAATAAAAATAATCAAACAAAAGAAAAGAATGCTGAGACAGATTTTTCTACTATTCTTTTAAAAACGGAAAGATTATTACACGATGAAAGTCTAGCTAATGTTATTCCAGATAATGTTTCAATAGATCTTCCGATTTTATTAGAAACTACAGATGTTGTAATGGTAGAAGAGTTACTGGATCAATTTATTAATATTCTTAACGAATTTCCAGATCAAGAAAAAGATGAAGAGTATACGCATTATTTGCAATCAATCATTAACCTTATTTCTTCCAATGAAACAATAACAGCTAAACTAGATGTTACTTTTCAAGATATGGATAAAAAATTGGATGCACCAATATTAAAACAACTTTTACAGTATTTCAAAAAAGTAATGGACAACACGGAAGATTCGAATGTAAAAAAAGTGTTAACAGAAGAGCTACCAAAACTGGAAAAATTAATGCAACTAATTGAAAGTAAACTATTCGCAGCGTCTCCCTCTTTAAAGGAAGAACGAGCTATTATGCCATTTACTGCGAAACAAGTTGTAAAAGAGGCAGCATCACCGATACCGTTGTCCACTTTTCAGGTGGAGCAATTCCAAACACCTAAACAATCTATAATACATGTAACTTTAAATACAGCATCTGACAATGTAGCTAGAGAGCAATTAATCTCAAGAATTGAACAGTTGTTATTGAAGAGTAATGTTCAAACGATAAATGGAAATAAACAATTTACAATGCGTTTGCATCCAGATCATTTAGGAACATTACATATAAAAATTCAACAAACGGATGCGGGTCTAATGGCAAGAATTATTGCTCATTCAAAAGCAGCTCATCATTTGCTTGAAAATAGTGTTGGGAATTTAAAATCTAGTCTAGTGGCAAGTAACGTGCAATTAGATAAAGTCGAAATTGTATTTCAAGACCAAGAAAATAGACTATTGAATCAAGAACGACAGCAAAAAAATGATCAACAAAAAGAACATAATCAATTCGAAAATAAAGAGCTCGAAGATAATGAGACAAATGATACACAGCTGTTTGAATCCATCTTAAATGAACAGTTAGATTCTTCAATAGATAGGTGAAATAAATGACAAAAATTACGAGTGATCTTTATATAGAAAATATACCAACTGCGACGAATAAGCAAAATGACATAATGGGAAAAGATGACTTTCTTCGTCTATTAATTGCCCAACTTCAAAACCAAGACCCTTTAAATCCGATGGAAGATCGTGAGTTTATTGCCCAAATGGCAAACTTTTCAACTCTAGAACAAATGACGAATTTAAATAAAAGTATGGAGTCATTTGTAGAAAATCAGCATATGCAAAACATTTTATCTCTTCAACATTACATTGGGAAAGAGGTTTCTTGGGAAGAAACGGTATCAGAAGGAGATACTCAAACAGTTATTAATAATACGAACATTGTGAAATCTATCTCTCTTAAAAACGGGCTTGCCAGTTTTATATTAGATAATGATAAAGAGGTTAGCATTTATCAAATTAATTCCGTTACGAATCCGGTTGACGAAAGTTCTAATTCCATTATTTCTGCTTCACATTTAATTGGTAAAAAAGTATCAATTAATTGGAAAAATGAGGAGTTAAACAATCTAGAAGTCACGTCTGTTTTGACGAAAGCTGGTCAGACGTTTATAACCGTTAACAATGATGCATTATTAAATGAAAAAATACCACTTAATTCGCTAATTCGAATATCTAATTAATATTTTCTAAGGAGGAAAAAAAGATGCTAAGATCCATGTACTCCAGTATCGGAGCGTTACGCAACTTTCAAACGAAATTAGATGTAATTGGAAATAATATCGCTAATGTAAATACTTACGGTTTTAAGAAAGGACGTACAACTTTCCAAGAAATGATGGTCCAACAAATTTCAGGCGCTAGTGGTCCAGCAGGAGGAAGAGGTGGAATTAATGCTGTCCAAGTTGGTCTAGGCTCAACATTAGCTTCTATTGATAGCATTCAAACACAGGGGTCATTACAAACAACTGCAAGACCGCTAGATTTAGCGCTTTCTGGTGATGGATTCTTTGTCGTAGGTACGATTGCTGACGTAACACGAGTAAACGTAGATTCCAATACAAATTACGGTAATAATAGAATATTAGGTGGAGCAATTGATAGTTCAGTTGCACTAAACTATACGCGGGCTGGAAATTTTTATTTAGATAATAATGGCTATATAGTAAATGCGAACGGAATGTATTTAATAGGAGACACAGGTGAAAAAACTGTACCAACCGAAGCTGTAATAAATGCATCAAATGCAGCATTAAACTCTGCGCAAAACTTCTTTGAAGAGTATCGCAATTTCCGTAATGATACGAACAAACTTATTGATGTAGCATCAAAATATTTAGAGGCACAACGTACATTTGTGGACGCACAAAAGGCAAACGAAGAGGCTGGAGGAGCTGATCCAATTTTAGCTGCCGCAGCCACTGCCGCAGAAAACTCTCGAGATAATGCGAAAGAAGAATTTGATAGGTTTTATGATTTATTTGGACCTAGATTAGAAGAGTTTAATACAGCAGGTCAAACAATTAATGAGTCAATTACTCAATTTATTAATAACACAGGTGAATTAGTGTATCAATTATCAGATCCAATTGCACAAGAATACGATAAAGTTATTTCGGATGAAGCCAATGAAAATGAATTAAAAGATTTTGTATACTATGCACAAACAGTTAAAGAGTCATTAAATAACGCCTACCAAACTTTTGAAAACTTTGTAGCAAAAGCAGAACTAGTTCAATCGCCATCTTGGTCGGATTCACTAAGTGGTAGCCCAGGGTTAATTCAAATTCCACCAAATGCAAGAAGTTTTAGTATCTCTTCTGATGGAACAGTATCGTTTATTGATCAGTTAGGCAGCTTGAAAATTGCTGGTCGATTAATGGTTGCAAAGTTTCCAAATGATGCCGGGTTAGAAAGAGTTGGAGAAAACTTATTCCAACAGTCCAATAACTCGGGTTCGATTGATAAAAATGGTGACGGTATTCAATTAAGTGAATTGTTTGCACCAGGAACGAATGGAGCTGGAGGAATTGTAGCAGGGACGTTAGAAATGTCAAACGTTGACCTTTCCGAAGAATTTACAGAGATGATAACAGCGCAACGTGGATTCCAAGCAAACACACGTATTATTACAACTTCAGATGAAATCTTACAAGAACTAGTAAACTTGAAAAGGTAAGAAGGTAAATAAAATATCTTCTAGTAGGCGATAAAAATGATTAAATTAACAAAGTTAAATGGAAAAACATTCGCACTTAATGCGTGGCATATAGAACAAGTAGAAGAAACCCCAGATACTGTTGTCACTTTAACAAACGGAAAAAAGATAATCGTACAGGAAAGAATGGCTGAGGTAATGAACTTTAGCATTTCGTTTTATCAATCGATTAATGAAAATAGGGGCATAGGAGGACCACATGTTCCAAAATAAACTATTAAATAAAATGATGATTATTATTCTTGTAATTGCTTTACTTGGAATTGTAGCTTTTTTTACGCTTGATAAAATTTATGCTAAGCCTACAGATGGAGAGCCTTCTATTGATGAAATTCTTCAGTATTCTCAAGACTTAGAAGAAATAACGACTAACTTAAAAAATGGTGGCTATGTACGAATTCAATTCAAGGTACAAACAGATAGTAAAAAAGCTAAAAACGAACTCATAAAAAGAGATTTCCAAATTCGTAATACTATTATTCATTTGATTTCTGATAAAGATAAAAAGGATTTTTCAGGTAAAGAATCCCTTCAAAATATTGAAGAGGAAATAGAGACGGCATTAAATGAATTTATGGAAGAAGGAAAAGTAGTAAGTGTTTATATTACTTCCTTCCTTCTTCAAAATTAATGGTAGGTATTGGTAGTAGAAGGAGGTGACTTTATGTCAAGTGAAGTAATGTCACAAAACGAAATTGACGCTTTATTATCTGCGCTCTCTACTGGTGAAATGAACGCAGAGGAATTAAAAAAAGAACAGGCAGAAAAGAGAGTAAGAGTATATGACTTTAAAAGAGCTTTACGTTTCTCTAAAGATCAAATACGTAATTTAACACGTATACATGAAAATTTCGCGAGGAGTTTAACGACTTACTTTTCTGCACAGCTTAGAACATATATTCAAATAAATGTCGCTTCCGTTGACCAGTTACCGTATGAGGAGTTTATTCGTTCCATTCCGAAAATGACGATATTGAATGTGTTTGAAGTACCACCTTTAGAAGGAAGAATCGTAATGGAAGTTAACCCTAACATCGCATATGCAATGTTAGATCGCCAGCTAGGTGGAAGAGGTAGTAGTTATAACAAAATTGATAGTTTAACAGAGATTGAAACCAAATTAATGACCGCCTTATTTGAAGGAGCCATTGAAAATATTGGTGAAGCCTGGGATTCTGTCGCGAAAGTAGATCCGATTTTATCAGATTTAGAAGTTAATCCACAATTTTTACAAATGGTATCACCTAACGAGACAGTTGTCGTCATTTCGTTTAATATTACAATTGGTGAAATTAGCGGAATGATTAATATATGTATTCCTCATGTCGTACTAGAGCCGATTATTCCAAAATTATCTGTTCTTTATTGGATGGAAGAAAAAACAAAGGCACGACAAGACCATGAAATTGCAGCGTTAAAGCAGGCAATAAGAGGCACTCATTTGATATTAAAGGCAGAGTTAGGAAGTTCTGATATATATTTCTCTGAGTTGTTAGACTTGTCAGTAGGGGATGTATTACCATTAAGACAAAAAATTGACCAACCAATTATCGTGAAAGTTGACGAAAAACCTACATTTAAAGGGCAAGTTGGAAAGTTGAATCAACAAATGGCCGTTCAAATTTTAGAAGAAATAGAGGAGGGAGTAGGGGAAGATGAATGAAGGCATGTTATCACAAGATGAAATAGATGCGCTACTTCGAGGTACGAACGATGATAACGATACGTCCCTCTTAACGAAAGTAAAAGATTTACAAGATCACTTTACGGAAATGGAGCAAGACGCCCTTGGAGAGATAGGTAATATCTCTTTTGGTAGTTCAGCAACAGCTCTATCAACCTTATTAAATCAAAAAGTAGAAATTACAACTCCTAAAGTTACATTAGTGGATCAAGAAGAGTTAGAATCAGAATTTCCGGAACCTTATGTAGCAATAAGAGTGAACTATACTGATGGTTTTTCCGGTATGAATATTCTCGTAATTGAACAGAAAGATGCTGCGATTATTGCAGATTTAATGTTAGGCGGAAATGGACACTCTCCAGCTGAATTATTAGATGAAATTCATTTAAGTGCTGTCCAAGAAGCGATGAATCAAATGATGGGATCGGCCGCCACTTCGATGTCTACTGTTTTTTCCAAAAAAGTAGATATATCGCCACCATCAGTCTTATTATTAGACTTTAAAGTCGGAGAAGGAAAAGACGAAATTCCGAATGATGAAATGCTTGTAAAAGTTGCTTTTAATTTAAAAATCGGTACGCTTATTGATTCATCTATTATGCAAGTATTACCATTGCCGTTTGCGAAAGCTCTAGTAGAGGAATTATTGAATCCTGGAGGGGTAGAACCTGTAGTTAAGGAAGAGGTTAAAGTAACTAACTACAATGAAGTGGTAACTCCTGAGCCTAGCTCCGACTATCGTAACGAAGTAGTACACGAGAGCTATAGGCAACCTGAACAGCACACAAGCGTTCCACAACCACAGGCTGCGCCATTACAACAAAACGTTAATGTTCAACGTGCTGAATTTACTTCTTTTTCAGAAGGACCTGTTCAAGAAACAGGATCAAACAACCTAAATATGTTACTAGATATTCCACTCCATTTAACAGTCGAATTAGGAAGAACAAAACGAACAGTTAAAGATATTTTAGATCTATCAACAGGATCTATTATTGAGTTAGATAAATTAGCTGGTGAACCAGTTGATATTTTAGTAAACAATAAATTAATTGCTCAAGGGGAAGTAGTTGTTATAGACGAAAGCTTTGGAGTAAGAGTAACTGACATCATAAGTCAAACAGACCGCATAAAAAAGTTACGCTAAATTAGGAGGAAAAAGAATGGGAAAAACAATTTTAATTGTCGATGATGCAGCATTTATGAGAATGATGATAAAAGATATATTAACTAAAAATGGATATGATGTAGTGGCAGAGGCTGCCGATGGTGTACAAGCTGTTGAAAAATACAAAGAGCATCATCCGGACTTAGTTACGATGGATATAACGATGCCAGAAATGGATGGAATTACAGCATTAAAAGAAATTAAACAAATCAACCCGAATGCGAAAGTAATTATGTGTTCTGCAATGGGGCAACAGGCAATGGTAATTGATGCAATCCAAGCTGGAGCGAAAGACTTTATTGTTAAACCTTTCCAAGCAGATCGAGTTATTGAAGCAATTCATAAAACACTATCATAGAGGTGTCTTCTTTGTATGCTCACATAAGTAAAATTTTTATTGTTACTATAAGTTTACTAGTCATCTTCCCTTTTTCTGCATTAGGTGCAGAAAAGGGAGATGGAATGCTAAATGAATTATTTGATCAGGAGAGTCCGTCTAATCAAAAGACGGAAGCTAATGAAAGTACTGTAAGTAGAGAAGGAGAAGAACGTATAGAAGCGTTTGAAAGCCCTACTATTACAGCATGGGATTTTATTAAAATGTTTCTCACATTAGGTTTTGTTTTACTATTACTATACTTTACTTTGAATTTTATTAATAAGCGTAATCAATGGACAGGTGCTAGCAAAACAGTACTTAATGTTGGAGGTACAACGTTAGGTAACAATAAATCAGTTCAACTAGTAAAAGTTGGAGACTCTATTTTCGTATTAGGGGTAGGAGATTCTATTAACCTACTGAAAGAAATTACGAATGAAGAGGAAAAAGAAGTGATCTTAAATTCTTATAAGGATCGAACAGAAGGCAATCTTGCACTAAATAAAGTTCCAATTAAGCAAGTGTGGAGTAAGGTGACAGGAACTGAAGAAAAGGGAGCTCCGTCTATTTCGTTTTTTTCTCTTTTAAAGAAACAATTAGGGGATATCTCTCAAGAGAGGAAAAAGAGAATGGAAACAATAGATAGGAAGGTCCACGACGATGAATGATTTATTACAAGCGTTAGGTAATAATGATGCTTCAACAGTCGCCACCTCTGTACAACTTCTATTACTATTAACTGTTTTATCAATAGCACCAGCAATATTAATAATGATGACAAGCTTTACTAGAATTATTATCGTATTATCTTTCGTTAGAACGTCTCTAGCTACTCAACAAATGCCACCAAACCAAGTACTAATTGGCCTGGCTATGTTTTTAACATTTTTTATTATGGCCCCGACTTTTGGTCAAATAAATGAACAAGCGTTAACCCCTTTATTTAATGAAGAAATTACGTTAGATGAGGCTTATGAGCTAGCGACCGTTCCTATTAAAGAATTTATGAGTAAACATACTAGACAAAAAGATTTAGCACTATTTATGGATTACACAGGAATGGAACGTCCAGAAACGTTAGAGGATATCCCTTTGACCGTTCTCGTTCCAGCATTTGCAATTAGTGAATTGAAAACAGCATTTCAAATTGGCTTTATGATTTTTATTCCATTTTTAGTAATCGATATGGTTGTTGCGAGTGTTCTTATGTCAATGGGGATGATGATGTTACCCCCAGTTATGATCTCGTTACCTTTTAAAATTTTACTATTTGTATTAGTGGATGGTTGGTATTTAGTAGTTAAATCATTATTGCAAACATTTTAAAGTAGGTGAAGAAAGATGAGTCCAGAGTTTGTAATATCGATGGCTGAAAAAGGCGTTTATACCATTCTTTTAATTAGTGCACCCTTATTGCTATTAGCGTTAATTGTTGGGTTAATAGTTAGTATATTTCAAGCAACTACTCAAATACAAGAACAAACACTTGCATTCATACCTAAAATTGTAGCCGTGTTAATTGGACTTGTCGTATTTGGACCATGGATGTTAACGACAATGCTTTCGTATGCAATGGATATTTTTGAAAATATTCATCGGTTTGTGAATTAGTATGATCGATTGGTTAAACTATTTTCCAGCCTTTTTGCTAGTGTTTGTGAGGGTAACCACCTTTTTTGTAACACTCCCTCTCTTTTCTTATCGGAGTGTACCTGCAAATTTTAAAGTAGGTATTGCATTTTTTTTATCATTAATTATGGCTTTTTCATTAGACTTGCCCGTTATTGAAATAGATGGCTTTTATATTTTACTTGTTTTAAAGGAATTATTAGTAGGGTTATTAATTGGACTAATTGCTTATATGATTATGGCGGCCATTCAAATAGCAGGTGGATTTATCGATTTTCAAATGGGGTTTGCGATTGCAAACGTCATAGATCCACAAACAGGGGCACAAAGTCCAATTATCGGGCAATATTTTTATATTTTTGCATTGCTACTATTACTATCGGTAAATGGACATCACTTAATGATTGACGGGATTTTTTATAGTTATCAATTAATAGATTTAACGCAAGGTTCGTTACCAATGTCCGATGAGAATGTACTAGAATTTGTAGTTCAAGTTGTGAATACGATGTTTCTCGTAGCCTTTCAATTAGCTATTCCAATAGTGGGAGCACTTTTTTTAGTTGATGTAGCTCTTGGTATTGTGGCTAGAACAGTTCCACAACTAAATGTATTTGTTGTCGGTTTACCGTTAAAAATAGGTGTTAGTTTTATAGCAATTTTAGTATCTTTTACGATACTCTTTTCACTCATTTATAACTTGTTTGAAATGATGCTTTATGCTATGAGAGGTTTAATGGATTTACTTGGAGGAATGTAGATGGTTCATCAATTAAAGCTAGATTTGCAGTTTTTTGCCGGAGAAAAAACAGAGAAAGCAACTCCGAAAAAAAGGCAAGATACGAGAAAAAAAGGACAAGTTGCTAAAAGTTCTGATGTGAACACAGCTATCGTATTGTTAGGGGTTTTTCTAACTTTATTTGCCATTGGTCCTTTCATGAAAGATAGTCTTATGAATCTATTTAAACATTCTTTTCAAGTATATATGCATGAAACCATCACTATACAAAATGTTCATTTAATCTTTTTAGATATATTAGGAAAATTGTTTGTCGTACTTGGTCCAATTATGTTGGCCGCTATCGTTAGTGCAATTGTTGCGAACTATCTACAGGTTGGAACGTTGTTTGCTCCTGAAGCAATAAAAATGAAATTAAATAAGTTGGACCCTATTCAAGGTTTTAAACGGATCTATTCAGTACGAGCTTTAGTTGAGTTAGTAAAATCTTTATTAAAAATATTATTTGTAGGGTTAGTTGCTTTTTCTATTCTGTGGTTTAGTGTTTATGAATTGTTAAAGCTCTCACAACAAAGTGTTCATGCCGCTTTAGCCTTTTTAGGTAGAATGACCGTTCAAATGGGTCTGTTTGCAGGTGCGGCTCTTCTATTTTTATCTGTTTTTGACTATTTTTATCAAAGATACGATCACGAAAAAAACATTAGAATGTCAAAACAAGATATTAAAGACGAGTATAAGAAATCGGAAGGTGATCCGTTAATTAAATCCAAAATAAAGCAAAAGCAAAGAGAAATGGCCATGCAAAGAATGATGGCGGATGTACCAAAAGCAGATGTTATTATAACAAATCCGACTCATTTTGCTATTTGTTTAAAATATGATGGAGATAAAATGGATGCTCCTTATGTAATAGCTAAAGGAGTAGACTTTATTGCATTAAAAATACGTGAAGTTGCAAAAAGTCATAATATTACAATTGTTGAAAACAAGCCGTTAGCACGGGCTTTATATAGTCAAACAGAAATAGGAGATCCCATTCCAGAAGAGTACTTCCAAGCAATTGCTGAAATATTAGCGTATGTGTATCGTCTTAAAAATCAAGTTAAATGAGTTGTTTATTGAAAGGTGAGGTAATAAATGTCAGCAAGAGATTTATCTGTATTACTTAGTGTAATACTTATCGTTGCGATGTTAATCGTTCCATTTCCAGCATGGATATTAAGTATACTTATTATTATTAATATTTCCCTTGCCTTAGTTGTTTTACTTACAACGATGAATGTTCAAGAACCGTTACAATTTTCTATTTTTCCGTCCCTTTTACTACTATTAACTCTTTACCGTTTAGGTCTAAATGTTTCTACTACAAGGTCTATATTAAGTAAAGGGGATGCAGGTAGTGTAGTAGAAACGTTTGGAACCTTCGTAGTAGGTGGGAGTGTGATTGTCGGTTTAGTCGTATTTATCATTCTTGTCATAATCCAATTTGTTGTCATTACAAAAGGTGCGGAACGTGTATCAGAAGTTGCTGCTCGATTCACACTTGACGCGATGCCAGGAAAGCAAATGGCAATTGATGCCGATTTAAATGCTGGACTTATTTCGGAGCAATCCGCTCGTGAACGACGTGAGAAAATATCGAAAGAAGCAGACTTTTATGGAGCAATGGACGGTGCAAGTAAGTTCGTAAAAGGGGACGCGATCGCAGGTATTATCATCGTTTTTATAAATATTATTTTCGGTATAGTAATCGGAATGATTCAGTTAGACTTATCGTTTGGAGAAGCAGCTGCTAAGTTTACGATGCTTACGGTTGGAGATGGAATTGTCTCGCAAATTCCAGCTCTTTTAATTGCAACATCAACAGGTATTGTTGTTACTCGTGCAGCTTCAAATGGTAATTTAGGAACAGACATTACATCGCAGTTATTTGCCTATCCTAAAATGCTTTATGTTGCTAGTGGAACTATTTTTCTACTAGGTATAGGTACACCGATTGAACCGATTTTAACAACTCCGATCGCTTTGGCATTAGGAATTGGAGGATTCTTCATCTCCAGATCAAAACAAAGAGAAGAGATACAAGAGGAGATTATTGAAGAAGAAGTAGTGACAGACGAGCTGAAAAGCCCAGATAGTGTCGTGAATTTACTTTCGGTTGATCCGATTGAATTTGAGTTTGGTTACGGACTAATACCACTAGCGGATTCGAAGCAAGGTGGAGATTTGCTAGATCGTATTGTCATGATTAGACGTCAATTAGCACTGGAACTAGGACTTGTCATACCTGTAGTGAGAATAAGAGATAATATACAATTACAACCTAATGAGTACAGGTTAAAAATAAAAGGAAGCGAAGTAGCGAGAGGAGAAGTGTTGCTAGATCATTATTTAGCAATGAGTCCTGGGGTAGAAGAAGAATCTATTGAGGGAATCGATACGATTGAGCCATCGTTTGGCTTACCAGCTAAATGGATATCAGAAGATACAAAAGATGAAGCGGAAATGTATGGATATACTGTTGTAGATCCTCCGTCCGTTGTATCAACACATATAACAGAAAAAATTAAACAACATGCTCACGAGTTATTAGGTCGTCAAGAAACAAAACAATTGATTGACCATTTAAAGGAAACTAGTCCTATTTTAGTAGAAGAAGTAACGCCAACTCCGTTGAACATAGGAGATGTACAAAAAGTACTTGCTAAACTGTTAAAAGAAAATGTTTCTATTCGAAATTTACCAGTGATTTTTGAAGTATTAGCCGATTACGGAAAAGTGACGGTTGATACAGATCTACTAACAGAATATGTTCGACAGGCTCTAAATAAACAAATTACAAACCAATACGTTGTCCCTGGAGATACGTTAAAGGTTGTAACCCTTTCAGGTAAAATTGAAAAATTAATTGCGGATCATATTCAACAAACAGAACACGGGAATTTCCTTAGTTTAGATCCAAACACGTCAATGGAAGTTGTGCAAAAGGTCGCGGAACAAATGGACCAATTTAACATTTATGGACAAACTCCAATTTTACTTTGCTCTCCAGCGGTAAGAATGTATGTAAAGCAACTAATCGAAAGATACCTTCAACAAGTTCCAGTTTTATCATATAACGAGCTAGAAGCAAGTGTAGAGGTTCAAAGTATTGGGGTGGTGAACATGAACGAATGAGAGTAAAAAAATTTAAAGCTAATTCAATGGCAGAAGCAATGAAGCTAGTTCGACAGGAACTTGGAAATGATGCGGTTATTTTAAACTCAAAAGCGGTACATAGCTCTCGATTTTTCGGATTTCTAACGAAAAAACAGTTCGAGGTCATTGCTGCAATTGATGAAATTACGTCGATAGATTCAATTAAACAAAAAAGAAAACCTACCGAACATAAATCTACTTCTATTGTAAAAGAAGCTGTAACTATTCCTGATAACGGTGAGGTTCAAAATGATTTATTAAAAAACGTTGCTGAAATGAAGAAAATGTTAAAAAGTATTGAGAAAAACCAACCAAAAAAACAGCTATGGACGGAACCGATGATACAGTTGGAAGAAAAGTTACTAAACATAGATCTTCCAAATCAATTTGTAGAAGAAATTATGAGTTTTATTATAGATGAAGTAACGGAAGACGAAAAAAACAATTATCGTTCGTTAATCACTTTAGTAGATAACTATGTACAGGAAAGTTTAATTCCAGTTATCGATAACCAGGAAAGTTTAAAAAAGAAATACGTTTGCTTAGTAGGACCGACTGGAGTGGGTAAAACAACTACCCTTGCCAAATTAGCTGCTCACGCTACTTTGCACGAAAATAAAAAGGTCGGATTTATTACTACAGACACGTATCGAATTGCTGCAATTGAACAGTTAAAAACGTATGCCAATATTTTAGATGCACCATTAGAAGTTTGTTATAACGGTGAAGATTTTCAAAAAGCAAAAGCAAAGTTAGCCCATTTAGATATTATCTTTATTGATACTGCTGGAAGAAACTATTTAAAAGATGAATTTATAAAAGATTTAAGAAAAACGATTGATTTTAACAATGAGATGGAAACGTACTTAGTACTATCCTTAACATCTAAATTTGCCGATATGGAGAAAATAACGGAACAATTTTTACAACTTCCATTTGACGCTTATATATTAACAAAAATAGATGAAACATCAGCGGCCGGTACAATGTTTGCGTTAATGAAAAAATATGAAAAACAAATTTCCTACATTACAGAAGGGCAAGCAGTACCAGAAGATATTAAAAAAATTACATCGGCAGAGTGGACATCATATTTGCGAGAAGGGTTATCTAAATGAACGACCAAGCAGCATCACTGAGAGAAAAAATAGTAACAAAAAATAATAAACTCCATTTCAAAAAATACAGGACATTAGCAATTATTAGTGGTAAAGGAGGAGTAGGGAAATCTAATTTTTCCCTAAACTTTTCCTTATCACTTCAAAAAGCTGGTTTTTCTGTTCTATTGATAGATTTTGATATTGGTATGGCAAATATAGATGTTCTCATGGGTAAATCTAGTTTCGGTTCCATTATTGACCTTTTAAATAATGGGAAAAGTCTTCGTGACGTTATCCAAAAAGGACCTGAAGGCTTATCGTATATACCTGGGGGCTCAGGCTTAGCAGAAATATTTAAAATGGATAAAGAAACGGTACAACATTTGTTAAAAGAGCTTCAAAATGAGGCTATTCATTATGACTATTTACTTTTTGATATGGGTGCTGGTATGACAGAAGAAAACTTAAAGCTACTTCTTGCAATGGATGAAATTGTAGTTGTTACTACGTGTGAGCCAACCTCTATTACAGATGCTTATGCTGCATTGAAAATTATTACAATTTCTAACAACGAAATTCCACTATCTATTGTAGTAAATAAAGTTTTTGAAAGGAAACTCGCTGACAAAACGTTTTATCGTATTCAATCTGTGAGCAGAAAGTTCCTCCAAAAAGAAATTGGATTTTTTGGATCTGTTCCAGATGATCGGTATGTAACAAAATCGGTTATGGAACAAACTCCGTTCTTATTGGCTTATCCGAAATGTAACGCTAGCAAAGCGATTACTAATATAGCTACTTCATTCGCACACGAGGGAAGGATAACATCGAAAACAGATACACCGATGATATCGAAACTTTTTCATCTTTTCTTTGAGAGGTAGGGTAGTGACAGCATGAATAAAATGGTAAAAGTATTAGTAACAGACGACTCTCTCTTCATGAGGAAAATTATTTCCGATTTTCTAAACGCACATCCACAAATTAGTGTCGTCGCGACTGCTAAAAATGGACAAGAAGCATTAGAAAAAATTAATGAGTTTTCTCCAGATGTTGTTACATTGGATGTGGAAATGCCGGTTTTAGATGGTCTTAGTACGTTAGAGAACATAATGACACATAATCCACTGCCTGTCATTATGCTCTCTAGTACGACTGAGTCAGGAGCTGTAAATACAATAAAAGCAATGGAATTAGGTGCGATTGATTTTATTCCAAAACCTTCTGGTTCTATATCACTAGACTTATATAAGGTGAAGGAGGAATTAATAGAAAAAGTTCTTTTAGCTTCTACTGTAATACCACCAAAAAAAAATTCACAAAAAACAGAAAGAACAAAAAGTGAAAATAGTAAAAAATACCTAAAAGTTTTTAACGGTAAAGTCGATAATACAATTATAGGAATAGGCACATCTACTGGAGGTCCAAGAGCATTACAAGAAATATTATGCTCACTCCCAAAACAAACAGTGGCACCTATATTTATCGTTCAACATATGCCACCTCATTTTACAAAATCTTTAGCAAACAGATTAAATTCTGTAAGTGAAATAACTGTTGTTGAAGCAGTGCATGGTCAAAAAGTAGAAAAAGGTACAGCGTATATTGCTCCGGGGGGGCTACATATGGAAGTGGCTGAACAATTTGGTGACTTAACTATTCAGTTAAGTGAAACAGAACCATTCAAAGGGCATCGACCTTCAGTCAATAAACTCTTTTATTCTCTAAGTCTACTAAGAAACTACAAAAAAATAGCTGTAGTGATGACAGGGATGGGAACGGATGGTACAGATGGAATCCTTCAATTAAAAAAAAATGATGAAAGTACAGTTATTATAGCTGAATCTGAGGAATCTTCCGTTATATTCGGTATGCCGAAAGCTGCAATCCAAACTGGAAAAGTAGACGAAATTGTACACTTGCAACATGTTACGAATACTATATTGAAATATATTTAGGGGTGCTGAAAATGGAACTCAACCAATATTTAGATATCTTTATTGAAGAAAGTAAAGAGCACTTACAGTCAATAAACGATCAGTTACTACTTTTAGAAAAAAGCCCAGAAAGTCTAGAAATTGTAAATGAAATATTTCGATCTGCTCACACGCTAAAAGGGATGTCTGCGACGATGGGGTTTGAAGATTTAGCTAGTCTTACCCACCATATGGAAAACGTATTAGACGGCATTCGGAATGAAAAAATTGCTCCATCCTCAACTCTTTTAGATGTTGTTTTCTCTTCCGTTGAATATTTAGAAGAAATGGTAACATCGATAGCAGGTGGCGGCGACGGGAAAAAAGATGTAACGGAAGTTGTAGCTTTATTAAACCAAATTGTAAGCGGAGAAGCCGTTGAAGTAAGCAATACTAGTGAAAATAATAGCACTAGTACAAATTACGATTCTTATGAACTTACAATCTTAGAACAATCAGAAGAGCAAGGGTATTTCCCTTACGAGGTGACGGTAACGTTACGAGATGATTGTATGTTAAAAGCTGCTAGAGTTTTTATGGTTTTTGAAGTGGTAGAAAAACTAGGTGAAGTAATTAAGTCAGATCCACCGGTTGAAGTATTAGAAGAAGAGAATTTTGATAATTCTTTTACAATTACTATCGTTTCTAAAGACTCAGAAGAAAGTATACAACAAAGAATTTTTAAAGTATCAGAAGTAGAAAAGGTTGATATACAAGTTATAAACGTTAAACAACTTCAAGAAAATGAAAAAGAAGGTTCTAATGTTGCAGTAGAAGAAATTACACAAGCGATAACAGAAGTTGCGGTAACAGATGTAGTTGTTAATGAAGAAAAGAAATCAACCACTAAAAAAGTAGCATCAAATAAAACGATTAGAGTAAACATTGATCGATTAGACGTATTAATGAATTTGTTTGAAGAGTTAGTTATTGATCGTGGTAGATTAGAGCAAATCTCAAAAGATTTAAAGGTAACAGAACTCCAAGAAACAGTAGAAAGAATGTCTAGAATTTCAAACGATTTACAAAATATTATTCTAAATATGCGTATGGTTCCAATTGAAACAGTCTTTAATCGTTTCCCAAGAATGATAAGACAGCTTGCCCGCGATTTAGGTAAAAAAATAGATTTTCAAATTATTGGTGCAGAAACAGAGCTAGATCGAACGGTTATTGATGAAATTGGTGATCCGTTAGTACATTTAATTCGAAATGCAGTAGATCATGGAGTAGAAATGCCAGACATAAGAAGGCAAAACGGGAAAGAGGAAGAAGGTCAAATTATATTACGTGCATTCCATAGTGGTAATCATGTTTTCATTGAAATAAAAGATAACGGTTCAGGTATTAGTAAAACAAAAGTACTTGAAAAAGCTATTGAAAGAGGTATTTTGTCAAAAGAGAAAAGTGAAACATTAACGGATAAGGAAGTGTACCAATTAATCCTATCATCTGGATTTTCTACTGCAGACAAAATATCAGACATTTCAGGTCGCGGTGTCGGACTTGATGTTGTTAAAAGTACGATTGAATCGTTAGGCGGAACGATATCGATAGACTCTGAAAAAGGGAACGGAACGACTTTTTCAATTCAATTACCTTTAACGTTATCGATTATTTCTATTCTATTAACAGAAGTAGGCGCTGAAAAGTACGCAATTCCCCTTTCTTCTATTATTGAAACAGCTATTATTAATAACAGTGAAATTCAACATGTTCACGGTCAACAAGTTGTTCAATTTAGAGGAAAGGTTGTGCCACTAGTATTTTTAGATCGAGTATTTGATGTATCCAAGGTGGATGACTGCAACAGTGAATTGTCCTCTATCGTAATTGTGAAAAAAGGAGAGAAACTTGCTGGTTTGGTCGTAGATTCCTTTATTGGGCAGCAAGAAGTAGTGTTAAAGTCTCTTGGACAATATTTAAATCACACATTTGCTATTTCAGGTGCCACTATATTAGGTGATGGACAAGTAGCACTAATTGTAGACTGTAATACGTTAATTAATTAATAGGTTTATAGACTTAAACTAACTTTGATAGAGCCAAATAAACAGTCAACAATTAAATGAAGGAATGGAGGAGAGGCGGATGAGTATGGCGCAGGTTGGAGAGAAACTAATCGCATTTGAATTAAATAATGAGCAATATGTGATCCCGGTCAATCAAGTGAAATCTATTGAAAAAGTGCTTCCAATTACTAGAGTACCAAATGCACTTCCATATGTTAAAGGTGTAGTTAACTTACGTGGGGTTATTACACCAATTATCGATTTTAGAACGCGTTTTAACATCGAAGAGAAAGAATATACGAACACTACACGTATATTAATAACGATTTTTGATGATATAGAAGCCGGATTTATTGTAGATGCAGCTAACGATGTAATAGATATATTAGAGGAAAATATTGAACATCCTTCTAGTGTAGTAGGTTCGGTCGATCTAGAGTATATAAAAGGTGTTATAAACTTTAATAACTCTTTATATGTTTATTTAGATTTGGAGCAAATACTGAAGAAAGACGAAATACAAAATTAGGGTTTGAAACAATGAATACTTATGATGATTCAGTAATGGATGTGTTGAAAGAGCTCAGTAATATTGGAGCGGGTAATGCTGCAACAGCACTTTCATTATTGTTAAACAAAAAAATTAAAATGAATGTACCTACTGCTAAAATAGTTTCCTTTAACGAAATTATGGATTTAATTGGAGGAGCTGAAAGACCGGTAGCTGCCGTCTTTCTAAAAATGGAAGGTGAAATTGAGGGTAGTTTATTTTTTGTATTATCTCTAGAGGATGCTACTCGATTTGTTCAACAATTAACACATGACCCAACTACAAATTTTGAAAAATTTCAATACGAAGAAATGGCTATATCTGCCTTGCAAGAATTAGGAAATATAATTGCCGCACATTACTTATCAGCCATTTCAAATAGTATTGGTCAAAAATGTACTCCTTCTGTCCCAATAGTAGCGATTGATATGGTTGGTGCTATAGTTACAGAAGGACTATTACAAGTTTCGGAAGATAGTGACCATGCTATTTTTATTGATACAAGGCTAGAGGAAATTACAGACGATTCTATACATCAAGCTAAAGGTCATTTCTTTTTAATTCCGTATCAAGAAAGTTTAGAAAAAATAATGAGGACTTTAGGTGTCAAGTAATGGTTACAGTAGAACGTGTAATTGTTAAGGTAGGTATTGCGGACATTAATTATGTTGTTTCTCCTGGAGTTATTAGAACTTCTGGATTAGGCTCCTGTGTAGGTGTCGTGTTATATGCTCATTCAATAGCAGGTATGGTTCATGTTATGCTGCCGAGTTCTACGCTAGCTAGAACAACAGATTTTAACCATAGTAAATATGCAGATACAGGTATTGATGCTCTAGTTAACCTTTTATTGGATAAAGGAACTAAAAAAAGAGATTTGCGTGCTAAAATCTCTGGTGGCGCACAAATGTTCCAATTTCAGCACAGTAATGATACGTTACGTATCGGTCCAAGAAATGTAGAGGCAGTAAAAGATAAATTACTAGAGCATAGTATCCCTATTCTCGGAGAAGATTGTGGTGGGAATAGCGGTAGAACGATAGAATTTAACCCAGCCTCCGAAAAATTAATGATTAAAACAGTTAATAAAGGTGTTACGTATATATAAATACAGTTATACAATGGCTAAAAGCAAAAGGAGTCTTGCTCTAAATTATAGGGAGGTAACCAAGGATGGCAACAGTTTCTTCAAGCAAAGACCAGCACTATTGGGATCTTTGGAAACAAAAAAGAGACCCGGATGCTGGGAATTATATCGTAAAAAAATATTTGCCCCTTGTTCAATATCATGTACAAAGATTAGCGGTAGGACTGCCAAAAAACGTAAGTAAAGATGAATTAAGAAGTTTTGGGTTGATAGGATTGTATGATGCGATTGAAAAATTCGATCAATCCCGAGACTTGAAGTTCGATACTTATGCCTCTTTCCGAATTAGAGGATCCATTATTGATGGGCTACGAAAAGAAGATTGGCTTCCTAGAAGTGTGAGGGAAAAGGCAAAAAAAATTGAGGCAACAATAGAAAAAATCGAGCAGTCTACTCGTAATAGCGTTACATTAGATGAGATAGCAACAGAATTAAAAATACCACAAGATGAAATTGCGTCCACTATGAATGAAGTGTTCTTTGCTAACGTCTTATCAATTGATGAAATTCCTAAAGATATGGATGAGTCTTCCCCTTCCTCGTACTCATTAAAAGATAATCGTCCAATTCAACCAGACGACCACTTAATTAAAGAGGAGATGCTACAATCCTTAGCCGAAAAAATAAGTGGATTATCTGAAAATGAACAACTAGTAGTTAGTTTATTTTATCAAGAAGAATTAACATTAACAGAAATTGGACAAGTGTTAGGGTTAACAACTTCAAGAATATCACAAATTCATTCAAGAGCACTATTTAAGCTACGGAAAGAGCTTACAGTTAAAGAGTAAACTGTTTGGCAAAAACGTGTGAAGATTAGGATGTGAAAATGTGGGTATTAAATTAGTTGAACTCCAGGTAGCACTTCATCGAACAGTCGATTTAGGTAAAATTCAAACTCAGCATAATAACCACGGAATGGTAATTCAAGCCCACATAGCTGAGCAGAAGAAAAAACAGGATGAAATTAAGCGAAAGAAAGTTAATGTTATAAAGAGTGAAGAAAAAGAAAATACTTCTTCTACCCAAACAAAACAACCTTTTGAACGACATCCGCACAAAGGGAATCATTTTGATTTAAGAGGTTAAATTATGCTATTTTTATTTATTATAAATTTAATAATAGGCTTAACAGCGATTTTATTGTTTTTTATTTTATATACGAAAATGTCGAAAATGCATTCTCTTGAAAACGAATATCGCCAACTATTAAAGGAAGCGGAAGAAACAATTAGTAGTTTTGTGTATGAATTAAAAGAAGATAATGAAAGATTATTAAAAAAACTATCTACAAACAGTGCGAGGGAACATCATTCAGATAAAGAAAATGTAATACAACAAAATTCGTTCGTTTACAGAGAACATGCAACGAAAAGTGAAGATTTAAAAGAATTATTACAATATGACGAGCATTCACAACCTTTAAGTACGTATGAGCAAGCAAAGGAATTAAAGAATTATGGATATTCTATTGATGACATCGCTCAAAAGTTAGGTAAAGGCAAAACAGAAATAGAATTATTATTGAAATTTCGACAGAATTAGAATTTTGACTTGAAATCTTATATATTGTTGTGATATATTTAACCTCGGTGTTATAAATACACACGTTTATTAATTTGAGCAATGGTGCTGAATATTCAGTTCTGTTCAAAGATGAGATAAGCGGAGGATAAAAAAACCATTCAGGAGGAAAAAACATGTCAGTAATTTCTATGAAACAGCTTTTAGAAGCTGGTGTACACTTCGGGCACCAAACACGTCGTTGGAACCCAAAAATGAAAAAATATATTTTCACAGAGCGTAACGGTATTTACATTATCGATCTACAAAAAACTGTGAAAAAAGTTGAAGAAGCTTACAAGTTTGTGAAAGAATTAGCTGGTAACGGCGGAACAATTCTTTTCGTTGGTACAAAAAAACAAGCTCAAGATTCTGTTAAAGAAGAAGCTGAGCGTTCTGGAATGTACTTCGTTAACCAACGTTGGTTAGGTGGTACTTTAACTAACTTCGAAACAATTCAAAAACGTATTTCTCGTTTAAAACAAATCGAAAAAATGCGTGAAGATGGTACATTTGATGTACTACCTAAAAAAGAAGTTGTTATGTTAAACAAAGAGTTAGAGCGTCTTGAGAAGTTCTTAGGCGGTATTAAAGATATGAAAGAGCTACCTGATGCATTATTCATCATTGACCCACGTAAAGAGCGCATTGCTGTAGCTGAAGCAAAAAAATTAAACATTCCTATCGTTGGTATCGTAGACACTAACTGTGATCCAGACGAAATCGATGTTGTAATTCCAGCTAACGATGATGCAATTCGTGCTGTGAAATTATTAACTGGTAAAATGGCAGATGCTATCTTAGAAGCTAAACAAGGTGAAGAGACAGCAACAACTACTGCTTAATGATGAACCAAAAAGGTGATAAGAGGGTATAGCCTTTTATCACCTTTTTTTGAAAAAAATTGTTTCAAAGAACATTCGTATGGCATACTATTCTTTGGGAACATATATGTAATGAAAAATCTAGTGTTACAATGCAGGTGGTTGAAGCCATCTCTTATACATAATTGAAGGAGGATTTACTAATGGCAATTACTGCTCAAATGGTAAAAGAATTACGTGAAAAAACAGGTGCTGGAATGATGGATTGTAAAAAAGCACTAACTGAAACAAATGGTGATATGGACCAAGCTATTGATTACTTACGTGAAAAAGGTATTGCGAAAGCTGCTAAAAAAGCTGATCGTATCGCTGCTGAAGGTTTAACTGCAGTTGTGACAAACGGAAATGAAGCAGTTATTTTAGAGGTGAACTCTGAAACTGATTTCGTTGCAAAAAACGAAGGTTTCAAAACATTAATTGGTGAGCTAGGTCAATTCCTACTTGCGAATAAACCAGCTACAGTTGAAGAAGCTTTAACTGCAACAATGGACAATGGCAACACTGTTGAAGCTCATATTAATAGTGCAATTGCAAAAATTGGTGAGAAACTTACGTTACGTCGTTTCGTAGTAGTTACTAAAAATGATGCTGATTCTTTTGGTTCTTACTTACACATGGGTGGACGTATCGGTGTATTAACTGTATTAGAAGGTACAACTGATGAAGCAGCAGCTAAAGACGTTGCAATGCATATCGCGGCAATCAACCCTAAATATGTTTCTCGTGACGAAGTTTCTGCAGAAGAAACTGAACGTGAGCGTGAAATTTTAACTCAACAAGCATTAAATGAAGGTAAACCAGAAAATATCGTTGCGAAAATGGTAGAAGGTCGCCTTAGCAAATATTTCCAAGATATTTGCCTACTTGATCAGCCTTTCGTTAAAAACCCAGATCAAAAAGTACGTGATTTTGTAAAGAGTGTTGGAGGTACAGTAAAATCATTTGTACGTTATGAGGTTGGAGAAGGTATCGAAAAACGTCAAGATAACTTTGCTGAAGAAGTAATGAGCCAAGTTAAAAAATAAGAGGAACAATGTTTATATAGGGAACACTCCATGTGTTCCCTTTTTTAAGAAATACTTTTCCTATTTATTTATGGGAAGACTATCTATTAACAATATCCTTTTATTAAAGTGGAGGTAAAAATGGCTCAAGCAAAATATAAACGCGTCGTATTAAAGTTAAGTGGAGAAGCTCTTGCAGGTGATCAAGGGTTTGGAATTAATCCAACTGTCATCAAATCTGTAACTAGTCAAGTTAAAGAATTAGCTGAACTAGGTGTTGAAGTTGCTGTAGTTGTTGGTGGTGGAAACATTTGGAGAGGAAAAGTTGGTAGCGAAATGGGCATGGATCGTGCTACGGCTGATTACATGGGCATGCTAGCAACTGTGATGAACTCATTAGCATTACAAGACAGCTTGGAAACATTTGGGGTTGAAACGAGAGTACAAACCTCAATTGAAATGAGACAAGTAGCGGAACCTTACATAAGAAGAAAAGCAATTCGTCATTTAGAAAAGAAAAGAGTAGTAATTTTTGCAGCAGGTACTGGGAATCCATACTTTTCTACTGATACAACGGCAGCATTACGTGCAGCGGAAATAGAAGCGGATGTTATTCTAATGGCTAAAAACAATGTTGATGGTGTATATAGTGCAGATCCAACAATTGATGCTACAGCAACTAAATATGAAACATTATCTTATTTAGATGTTTTACGTGAAGGTTTAGCAGTTATGGATTCTACTGCATCATCATTATGTATGGACAATGATATTCCAATCATCGTCTTCTCTATTATGGAAGAAGGAAATATTAAACGAGCAGTATTAGGTGAAAATATTGGTACAATAGTGAGGGGGAAATAACATGAGTAAACAAGTAATTTCTTCAGTAAAAGAAAAAATGGAAAAGGCAATTGCAGCTTATTCGCGAGAGCTAGCAAGTGTTCGTGCTGGACGTGCTAGTGCAAATCTTTTAGATAAAATTACAGTAGATTACTACGGTGCACCTACACCTGTTAATCAACTAGCTTCTATAAACGTTCCTGAAGCTAGATTATTAGTAATTCAACCATATGATAAGTCTTCTATTGGAGATATTGAAAAAGCAATAATGAAATCAGACTTAGGTTTAAATCCTACAAATGACGGTTCTGTACTTCGTATTTCTATTCCTGCTTTAACAGAAGAAAGACGTAAAGATTTAACAAAAGTAGTCAAAAAATATGCAGAAGAAGCGAAAGTAGGTATCCGTAACATCCGTCGTGACGGTAATGATGACCTTAAGAAGCTAGAGAAAAGTGGAGATATTACGGAGGATGAATTACGTAGCTTCACAGAAGACATTCAAAAGCTAACAGATGACCATGTGGCAAAAATTGATAAATTAACTAAAGAAAAAGAACAAGAAATAATGGAAGTATAAGCTAATTAGTTGTAAAATAGAAGAAGTAAAAAGACCCTCTAATGATTACAGGGGGTTTTTTTGTTAATACTGTTACTATAAATAGAATGAAGAGTAAAAACAAAAAAACTCTTGATTTATTTATCTCATTGGAGGATTTTTATGCTGAAAAAAATACAACAATGGAGAGGCAAAGAACCCTCTGGAAATTATAGCAAAGAAGATATTCTTCAAATGCCTGTACCAGAACATATTGCTATTATTATGGATGGTAATGGTAGGTGGGCTCAAAAAAGAGCATTACCTAGAATTGCGGGCCATCATGAAGGAATGAAAACGGTACGGAAGATTACAATTTGTGCTAATGAGCTAGGGGTAAAAGCATTAACGATGTATGCATTTTCAACTGAAAATTGGAAACGCCCTAAAATGGAAGTTGAATATTTAATGAAATTACCAGAAGAGTTTTTAAGTACTTTTCTTCCAGAATTGGTAGAAAAAAATGTAAAAGTTCAATTGATGGGAAACAGAGATGCCATTCCGAATCATACACTTAATGCTGTGGATAAGGCAATCGAAGAAACAAAGCATAATACGGGACTCACATTAAATTTTGCATTAAACTATGGTAGTCGAGATGAAATAGTTCATGCAGTCCGAAACATAGTGGATGATGTTAAAAATGGAAAAATAATAGAATCTGAAATAAACGAGAGTTTGTTTAGCGGTTACTTATATAGTCATGCACTCCCTGATCCTGATTTGCTTATTCGAACAAGTGGAGAATTAAGATTGAGCAATTTTATGTTATGGCAGCTAGCATATACAGAGTTTTATTTTTCAGATGTATTATGGCCAGATTTCAGTGAACAAGAGTTATATAGAGCAATTGCCACTTTTCAGAAACGAGGAAGAAGATTTGGTGGTATATAAGAAGGTGTGGAACATAAAATGAAACAACGGATTATTACAGCAATAGTAGCTGGTGCTATTTTTTTACCGATCGCAATATATGGTGGCCTTCCTTTTGTGATTCTAGTATATTTAATGGCAACAGTCGGTTTATTTGAAGCATTTCGTATGAAAAAAATAGGTCTGACTAGTGTACCAGGAATAATAAGTCTTTTACTTTTATGGTTTTTATTAATACCGAGCAGTTTCCAACTGCATGAATACATCAAGTTATCTAAACTCGAATTAGTTTTGATTGCGGTATTACTATTTCTGACGTATACAGTCATTACAAAAAATAAATTTTCATTCGATGATGTAGGATTTAGTTTGTTATCTATTATTTATGTTGGTCTTGGATTTTATTATTTAATTGAGACAAGAGAACTAGGCATTATCTATCTAATTTTTGCTTTATTTGTTATTTGGACTACGGATTCAGGAGCTTATTTTATTGGGAGATCAATTGGTAAAAATAAATTATGGCCAGAAATAAGTCCAAATAAAACGATAGAAGGTTCTTTAGGTGGGATTTTTTGTGCGGTAATAGTAGCTACAGGTTTTTACTTTCTAGTAAATTTTGATGAACCCCTTGTCGTTATCATAATTTTAGCTATATTACTGTCCATTTTTGGACAAATTGGGGATTTGGTAGAATCTGGTTTAAAGAGACATTACGACGTGAAAGATTCAGGAAGTTTATTACCTGGCCATGGTGGAATTTTAGACAGGTTCGATAGTCTACTATTCATCCTTCCTATTCTCCATTTTTTACATAGATTTTTAGCGTAGACATCATGTAAGTAAAAAATTGGACCATGCCCACACACATAGTGTAAAGATTTTTGTTTGTAACGGAAGAAACGGACAAGAAGGTCTAACTATTGCGGAGCTTATTTTCTATTCTATTATTACCTTTCATGTTTTAAAGAGAGAGAGGAGTTCACAAAAGTGAAACGAATTAGTTTATTGGGTGCATCAGGTTCTATCGGTACCCAAACATTGGATGTCATTCGACAACATCCAGAACATTTTGAACTGATAGCTTTTAGTGTCGGAACGAATGTACAAATGGCTATAGAAATTATTAAAGAATTTTCACCAAAACTAGTATCTGTTAATGATATGGATGCGTGGAAAGAATTAAAAACAAAAACCTCTTCTTCCCAGCATGTAGAAATTTTGTATGGAGAAGAAGGAAACCTAGCGGTAGCAACGATACAAGAAGCTGATATATTAGTTAATGCTGTGGTCGGAAGCGTAGGTTTAATACCAACATTACAAGCAATAGAATGTAAAAAAACCATTGCATTAGCAAATAAAGAAACTTTAGTTACTGCAGGACACCTCGTAATGGAGGCTGCAAAGAAAAATGATGTGGACATCCTTCCTGTGGATAGTGAACATTCCGCAATTTTTCAATGTTTACAAGGTGAGCGAGAAAAAAATATACATTCTTTAATCATTACAGCCTCTGGTGGAAGCTTCCGTGATAAAACGAGAGAGCAGTTAGTCGGAGTTACGGTTGATGAAGCTTTACAACACCCAAACTGGTCGATGGGAGCTAAAATAACGATAGATTCTGCCACGATGATGAATAAGGGATTAGAGGTAATTGAGGCTCACTGGTTATTTAACATTCCGTATGACCGCATAAATGTTCTTCTACATAGAGAAAGCATTATTCATTCAATGGTAGAATTCCATGATACAAGTATTATTGCGCAACTAGGCACCCCAGATATGAGGGTACCTATACGCTACGCTTTAACCTATCCAGATAGACTTCCATACGAAGCTGGTAATCGATTAAGTTTGGCCGATATTGGACGGCTGCATTTTGAACAAGCTAATTTTGAGCGATATCGTTGTTTACAATTTGCGTTTGAAGCTGGAAAGATAGGTGGTACTTTACCTACCGTATTAAATGCAGCAAATGAAATAGCTGTATCTGCATTTTTGAATAAACAAATTGACTTTTTAACGATTGAAAGTTTCATTGCACAAGCTATGAACAGACATCAAGTTTTACAAAACCCAGATTTACCAACTATTCAAGACGTTGATAAAGAAACTAGGGAGTTTGTTCGTTCACTATTTGAATAAGAGGTGAGGAACCACGTGGAAACAGTTATTTCTTTTATTATTATTTTTGGAGTGTTAGTTTTTGTTCATGAATGGGGACATTTAATATTTGCGAAACGTGCAGGTATTTTATGTAGAGAGTTTGCTATAGGATTTGGACCAAAAGTGTTTTCTTTTAAGAAAAACGAAACCGTTTATACGATCCGTTTATTACCGATTGGTGGTTTTGTTAGAATGGCTGGGGAAGACCCAGAAATGATTGATGTAAAGGCTGGATATCACGTTGGCCTCTTATTTAATGAGCAGGGTGAAGTTAATAAAGTTGTTATTAACAATAAAGATAAATATCCAGATGCAAAAATAATAGAAGTCGAACATGCAGATCTTGAGCATGAAATGATTATTAAAGGTTACGAGCTTAGTGATGAAGAAACATTAACCTTGTATAAAGTTAGTGATGAATCGTATTTTATTGTTGACGGACAAGAAGTGCAAATTGCTCCTTATAAACGTCAGTTTGCATCAAAAACATTATGGCAACGTACAATGGCTATTTTTGCTGGTCCAATGATGAACTTCGTTTTAGCATTTATCATTTTTGCTTTTCTCGGTATTGTCCATGGCTATCCTGTGAACGAGGCGAAGTTAGGGGATTTAACACCAGATGGACCTGCGTTAGCTGCAGGTTTCCAAAAGGACGATACTGTTATTGCTATTAATGACACAACAGTTTCTACATGGGAAGAGATAGTCGCGATCATTCAGGCTAGCCCTAGTGAAGAATTATTATTCCATATTGAACGTAACGGGCAATCTATGAATATTCCTGTAACACCAAAAGCTGATGAAGTAGATGGTGAAACTAGAGGTATTATCGGTGTATACATGCCGATGGAAAAATCGATTGTAACAGCAATTCCTAGAGCAGGAGTTGAGACGTATACGTGGACGAAAGAAATTATTATCGGTGTAGGAAAATTAGTTACAGGGCAATTTTCAATCGATATGCTCTCCGGACCTGTTGGTATATATAAATCTACAGAAGTTGTCGCAGAGTCTGGTATCTTTTTATTAATGAGATGGGCGGCTGTATTAAGTATTAACCTTGGTATTATTAACTTATTACCTATTCCTGCACTAGACGGTGGAAGGTTAATGTTTTTCGCGGTAGAAGCTGTTAGAGGAAAGCCAATTGATCGACATAAAGAAGGTTTAGTACACTTAATTGGATTTGCACTATTAATGCTACTAATGCTTGTCGTGACTTGGAATGATATTCAACGATTCTTCTTATAAAATGATTAACAAGATACTTGCATCTTTTTTAGATGCAAGTTCTTTCTTGTTGTTGATTAAGTCTATAAGACAAAAAAATTCGTATTCCGGATGAAAAAATTGCTGTAATTTGGCGAAAAACTAGTAAAGTGGAAGAAGTTTCGATAAAATATTAGTTCAACATAGCTAAAATAGTGTACAATAAATGGGACAACTAGTTTTCGTGAAATTCGACATTTTTTTAGTTTTTTAATACAATATATATCTATTAGTCGAATCATCAACACCGTCTAGACTATATATAACTCATAATAATGGGGGAAGACCATTTAACGATACATGCTGTTAGACGGTAAATCCATGTTATGAGTTATTTTTTTGATAAGGGTTTGAAAGTTATTTGAACAAAGGGAAGAAAGGAGATAGGAGAAAATGTCACAATCACAAGAAAGAAAAGAGAGATTCCGTCTTCTCCTCCAGCAGTTACAGCTAACAAACGATGATATTGTTACGTTTTTTCAAGATGCGGAAATAGAAAAATTAGTTGTAAACAAAATAGATAAAAAATGGGACTTTTATTTTGAATTTGAAAAGCTAATTCCTGCAAATATATATGAGATTTTTAAAGCAGCACTAATCAAAAATTTTTCCCATATTGCAGATATAACGTTTCAAATATCTGTGCGTGAAAGGGATTTAAATGAAAAGTTAATTCAAGAATATTGGCCTATCTTTTTAAAAGAAATGGACGGGTCTTCTCCGCTTTTATTAAATTTATTACAAAATCAATTGCCAACATTAACAGGTCAAAAGATTACGATAACTGCAAGAAATGAAGCAGAAGCAATCACGGTTAAAAGAAAACTAAGTTCGATTATTACTTCAACTTATGAATCTTACGGATTTCCAACGATGATGCTAGATACTACTCTTTCATTTTCTGAACAAGAATTCAAACAATTTGAAGAACAAAAAATGCAAGAAGATAGTGAAAAAGCTCTAGCAGCTGTAACAGAAATGCAGAAGAAAGATTCACAACCTGATTCTGCAGATGTTCCTTCAGGACCAATTATGATTGGTTATGAAATTAAAAATGATAATGAATTATTTAAAACATTAGATGAAATCACAGAAGAAGAGCGGAAAGTGGTTGTACAAGGTTACGTTTTTGATGTTGAAACGAAAGAATTACGAAGCGGTAGAACACTTTTAACTTTAAAAATTACAGATTATACTAATTCTATATTAGTAAAAATGTTCTCAAAAGGAAAAGAGGATATTCCGTTACTACAAGCAATCAATAAAGGAATGTGGCTTAAAATTAGAGGTAGTATTCAAAATGACACATTCGTTCGCGATCTTGTTATGATGGCTTCTGATATTAATCAAATTCAAGGTAAAGAGCGAAAGGATAACGCCCCTGCTGATGAAAAAAGAGTTGAGTTACATCTTCATACTCCAATGAGTCAAATGGATGCAGTAACAGGTGTATCTAAATTAGTTGCTCAAGCAAAAAGATGGGGGCATCCTGCAATTGCTGTAACAGACCACGGTATAGCGCAATCTTTTCCGGAAGCATATTCAGCTGGTAAGAAAAATGGAATTAAGATTTTATATGGAGTAGAGGCAAACCTTGTAGATGATGGAGTTCCAATTGCTTATAACTCTGCTCATCGAGAATTGGCCGAAGAAACTTATATTGTATTTGACGTAGAAACAACAGGCCTTTCTGCAATGTATGACAAAATTATTGAATTAGCTGCTGTAAAAATAAAGGGTGGCGAAATTATAGACCGCTTTGAATCATTTGCTAACCCACACCATCCATTATCTGCTACAACGATTGACCTTACTGGTATTACAGATGATATGGTTCGCGATGCGCCGGAAATAGAGGAAGTATTAAGAAACTTTTATGATTGGATCGGTAATGATATATTAGTAGCCCACAACGCTAGCTTTGATATGGGCTTTTTAAATATTGGATTCCAACGAATTGGTTTAGGAAAGTCAAAAAATCCAGTTATAGATACGTTAGAGCTTGGAAGACTACTATATCCTGAGATGAAAAATCACCGATTAAATACACTATGTAAAAAGTTTGATATAGAACTCACACAGCATCACCGCGCGATTTATGACGCTGAAGCAACTGGTTACTTACTAGTAAAAATGCTAAAGGATGCGAATGAAAAAGGAATTACATTCCACGACGAGTTAAATGATAATAGCGGTAAATCCAATGCATATCAACGTGCTAGACCTTCTCATATAACACTTTTAGCACAAAATGATATAGGCTTAAAAAACTTGTTTAAATTAGTTTCTATTTCTCATATAGAATACTTTTTCCGTGTCCCAAGAATTCCGAGATCAGTATTGGAGAAGTATCGTGAAGGTATACTTGTGGGAACTGCTTGCGACAAAGGTGAAGTATTTGAAGGGATGATGCAAAAGACTCCGGATGAGGTAGAAGAAATTGCAGACTTCTATGATTATATAGAAGTACAACCTCCACCTAACTATGCACATTTGTTAGAATTAGAACTTGTAAAAGATGAGAATTCCTTAAAGGAAATTATAACGAATATCGTAAAACTAGGGGAGAAAAAAGGGTTACCGGTAGTTGCAACTGGAAATGTACATTATTTAAATGAAGTGGACAAAATACATCGTGAAATTTTAGTCCGCTCTCAAGCAGGTGCGAACCCGTTAAATCGTCACAGGCTACCAGATGTTCACTTTAGAACGACTGATGAAATGATTGAGCTTTTCTCTTTTCTCGGAGAAGAAAAAGCAAAGGAAATTGTCGTAACGAATACGCAAAAAATTGCTGATATGATAGATGAAATAAAACCGATAAAAGATGATCTATATACCCCTAAAATAGAAGGGGCAGATGATGAAATACGTAACATGAGTTATAATATGGCTCGAAGCATATATGGAGATGAGCTTCCTGAAATTGTAGAGAAAAGAATTGAGAAAGAGTTAAAAAGTATTATCGGTCACGGTTTTGCCGTTATCTATTTAATTTCTCATAAACTCGTAAAAAAGTCGTTAGATGACGGATATCTAGTAGGTTCACGTGGATCTGTAGGTTCTTCATTCGTTGCAACAATGACAGAAATTACAGAGGTAAATCCACTACCACCACATTACGTTTGTCCCGCATGTAAGCACTCTGAATTTTTTGATGATGGTTCTGTAGGTTCAGGTTTTGATTTACCAAACAAAGACTGTCCGAAGTGTGGAGCTGCTTATAAGAAGGACGGCCATGACATCCCGTTTGAAACTTTCTTAGGATTTAAAGGAGATAAAGTTCCTGATATCGATCTAAACTTTTCTGGTGAATATCAGCCAATAGCTCATAACTATACGAAAGTACTGTTCGGAGAAGAGTATGTATATCGTGCCGGAACTATCGGTACTGTAGCTGATAAAACAGCCTACGGATATGTAAAAGGTTACGCAAATGATCGTAATTTAATATTACGTGGGGCTGAAATTGATCGACTATCATCTGGTTGTGTTGGGGTAAAACGAACTACTGGACAGCATCCAGGTGGAATTATAGTAGTACCAGATTATATGGACATATATGATTTCTCTCCAATACAGTACCCAGCAGACGATCGAAATTCAGAATGGAAAACAACGCATTTTGATTTCCATTCCATTCATGATAACTTACTGAAGTTGGACATACTAGGACACGATGACCCTACTGTCATTCGTATGTTACAAGATTTAAGTGGTATTGATCCGAAAACGATACCTACTGACGATCCAGAAGTAATGAAAATATTTAGTGGTACAGAATCACTCGGAGTAACAGAAGAGCAAATAATGTGTAAAACAGGAACGTTAGGGATTCCAGAGTTTGGTACGAGATTCGTTCGTCAAATGTTAGAAGATACGAAGCCATCCACATTTTCTGAACTTGTCCAAATATCGGGGTTGTCGCATGGAACGGACGTTTGGTTAGGGAATGCACAAGAGTTAATTCATAATCAAACTTGTACGTTAAGTGAAGTAATCGGTTGTCGTGATGATATTATGGTTTACCTCATTTATAAAGGATTAGACCCATCTATGGCCTTCAAAATAATGGAGTCTGTACGTAAAGGGAAAGGCTTAACGGACGAATTTAAAGAAGAGATGATTAAAAACAATGTACCAGGTTGGTATATCGACTCATGCTTAAAAATTAAGTATATGTTCCCGAAGGCGCATGCTGCAGCATATGTATTAATGGCTGTACGTATTGCCTATTTTAAAGTTCATTTACCATTACTCTATTATGCTGCATATTTTACAGTTAGAGCAGATGATTTTGATGTTGATGCTATGGTAAAAGGCTCTAATGCAATTAAAAAAATTATAGAAGAGATAAATGCTAAAGGGTTAGATGCATCACCGAAAGAAAAATCGTTGTTAACCGTTTTAGAGTTAGCTTTAGAAATGTGCGAAAGAGGATTTTCTTTCCAAAAAGTGGACTTATATAAATCAAGTGCATCAGAATTTATTATTGAAGGGGATACGTTAATTCCTCCATTCAATTCAATACCAGGGTTAGGAACTAACGCGGCATTGAATATTGTTAAATCTAGAGAATCTGGAGAGTTTTTATCGAAAGAAGATCTTCAGCAACGTGGAAAAGTGAGTAAAACAATTATGGAATATTTAGATAAACACGGCTGTCTCCAAGGTTTACCAGACCAAAACCAGCTTTCACTTTTCTAAGATACAATTCTAATTTTCAAGATGGATCTCCATGCAGGTTAAATTTAGCACCTTAGAGAATGAAAAATAGGGATGTCATTTTTGAACAGTATTAAGGTTTTTTCTGCCAGATTTAGAACCGAGAGTGGAACGAAGCGGAAGACACTTGACTCCAGCGGGAAGTAGAGGGAAGGTTGAGACCCCACAGGCGAAGCCGAGGAGGCTCGACTCCCTCCCCGCGGAAAGCAAGTGTCTGCAGCGAAGTGAAACGGACAAACTTCAAACCACCAACTCATTTTTTTCAGAGTCGACTGAAAATATACGATTTAACTAGTCTATGTCACGTTGTAGTTAGAAGAAAGAATTAATGGTATCAAACTTGATCATTGTCAAGTTTTTCTACCAAAAAATTGTTTGAAGTTTGCATATTATTAGTGGATATGTTATATTTTTATTGGAAATGCTATATATAAGACGTTAGCAAAGAGTGGGGAAACCCACTCTTTCGTTATTATTTACCCTTCTTCTTTTAGCAAATGCTTGTTTTCTCTTCGTACATAACTGTTGGTAATGAGTAATGCATTCGTTCCCCTGCTATTAGCGGGGGATTTTATTCGAAAAATAGGAAATAAAAAGAGAAGGAAAAAGTAAAGTACATCTTCTCCTTACACATGAAAATTCATACTACGCGTTTCCCATTTTGGGAAAGGAGGATAACAATGAGTGAAAAAGTAACAGAAACCGTTCAACAATTAATGGAACCAATTGTCCTTGAAATGAATTTAGAACTAGTCGATATTGAATATTTAAAAGAAGGATCTTCATGGTTTCTACGTGTTTACGTTGATAAAGATGGTGGAATCGATATTGAAGATTGTGGGGTTGTTAGTGAAAAGTTAAGCGAAAAACTAGACGACTTAGATCCAATACCACATAATTATTTTTTAGAAGTTTCCTCTCCTGGTGCAGAACGACCTTTAAAGAAGAAGGAAGATATCGCGCGTGCTATAGGGAAAAATATTAATGTAAAAACGTATGAACCGATTGAAGGAACAAAAACCTTTGAAGGAACTTTAATATCCTTTGACAATGAAACACTTGTTATACAAGTAACTATTAAGACTAAGAAAAAAGAAGTTTCTATTCCATATGAAAAGGTAGCAAAAGCACGATTAGCAATTAGCTTTAGTTAGTTAAACTAGAAAAAATATTAAACTTTGTTTTGGATGTAATGAAAAGACATTTGTATTAAGGGGGACTGTTGTTAGATGAGCAGTGAATTATTAGATGCCCTATCCTTAATGGTAAAGGAAAAAGGTATTAGTGAAGATGTTATTATTGAAGCGATTGAAGCTGCACTGATTTCCGCTTATAAAAGAAACTTTAATCAAGCACAGAACGTTCGTGTAGATTTAAATATGGAAACAGGGACTTTCCGTGTATTTGCTAGAAAAGAAGTTGTGGAGGAAGTGTTCGATCCGCGACTAGAAATTTCTGTAGCAGAAGCACGTCAAATTAATCCGAATTATCAAGAGAATGATGTACTTGAAATGGAAGTTACACCTAAAGACTTTGGTAGAATCGCTGCTCAAACAGCAAAACAAGTTGTAACTCAACGAGTAAGAGAGGCTGAGCGAGGTGTTATCTATTCAGAGTATATCGACCGAGAAGAAGATATAATGACTGGAATTGTTCAGAGAATCGATTCGAAATTTATTTATGTTAGTTTAGGGAAAATTGAAGCATTACTCCCAGTCGGTGAACAAATGCCTAATGAAAGTTATAAGCCACACGATCGTATTAAAGTGTATATTACGAAAGTGGAAAAAACGACAAAAGGTCCTCAAATTTTTGTTTCAAGAACACATCCAGGTTTATTAAAGCGATTATTTGAATTAGAAGTACCGGAAATTTATGATGGGACAGTTGAAATAAAGTCTGTTGCGCGCGAAGCAGGCGACCGTTCGAAAATTTCCGTACATTGTCATAATCCTGAAGTTGATCCAGTAGGAGCTTGTGTTGGTCCTAAAGGACAACGTGTACAAACGATTGTTAACGAACTTAAGGGAGAAAAAATTGACATTGTTCGTTGGTCAAGTGATCCTGTTGAATTTGTAGCAAATGCATTAAGCCCTTCTAAAGTTTTAGAAGTAATCGTAAATGAGGCAGAAAAGGCAACAACTGTAGTTGTTCCAGACTATCAATTATCACTTGCGATTGGTAAGCGAGGTCAAAATGCCCGTCTTGCAGCAAAACTTACAAGTTGGAAAATTGATATAAAAAGTGAGTCAGAAGCGGAAGAGCAAGGTATTTATCCGAGTTTAACTCTCTCATCGGAAAAAGAAGATGAAGAAAGTGACGACTTTCGCGATTAAAGAATAGAGAACGTAAGAAAAGAGGTGAAACCAGGTGAACAATCGCAAAAAAATTCCAATGCGTAAATGTGTAGTTAGTCAAGAAATGAAGCCGAAAAAAGAACTCGTAAGAATTGTCCGTTCAAAAGAAGGTGAGGTTTCCATTGATTTGACAGGAAAGAAGTCTGGTCGAGGGGCATATTTAGCTAAAGATAAAGAAATTATTTTATCAGCTAAAAAACGTAACATTTTATCCCGACATTTAGATGTAGCGATTGAAGATTCATTATATGATGAATTAATTCAACTGGTGGATAAGGAGAAACAACAATTGTGATAAATAATAATTGGTTATCCACGCTTGGTCTTGCTACAAGAGCACGTAAAACGGTTACTGGTGAAGAGTTAGTATTAAAAGAAGTCCGTAGTGGAAAAGCGAAACTTGTATTGCTTGCGGGAGATGCTTCCCAAAATACAGCAAAGAAAATACAAGATAAGTGTAAGCATTATGAAATACCGATTAAAGTTGTCGTCGATCGGTATGAGTTAGGTCGAGCTATTGGAAAAGAAGCTAGGGTCGTCATAGCGATAGTAGATAAAGGATTTGCTACGAAATTATTAACAATGCTCGATTAATTTTTCTGGGGGTGAACGTATGACAAAAATTCGAGTTTATGAATTTGCCAAACAAAATAATATATCAAGTAAGGAAGTCATTACAAAATTAAAGGAATTAAATGTCGATGTTGCTAACCATATGTCAACGATAGATGACGCTTCACTAAATAAATTGCAACAAACATACAGTGCTAAACAAACAAATAAAACAGAAGGTAATGATCAAGTGAAAGAATCTAACAACAAAGAAGTGAAACGTCCTTCTACAACTACAGTAAAAGAAGGAAATAAAAAACAAACAAGTAACAGTGGGCAAGCTTCTAATAATAACAAAAAGCCTGAAAAGAAAAACAATAACACTCAACAGAACCAGAACAATCAAAATCGTGGTAATAAAAATAAAAAGCAACAAAAAAACAGAAACAATCAACAACAACAAAAACAACAAGCTCCACAGCAACCTAAAGTGAAAGAATTACCAAGTAAAATAACTTTTTCTGAATCCTTATCAGTTGCAGAATTAGCGAAAAAGTTACATAAAGAACCTTCTGAAATTATTAAGAAATTATTTATGTTAGGTGTTATGGCCACTATTAACCAAGAGTTGGAAAAGGATGCTATTGAATTAATTGCTTCAGAGTACGGTGTAGAGGTTGAAGAAGAAATTGTACTTGATGTAACAGATTTAGCCAACTATGAAGAAGAAGATACAGAAGAACAATTAGAAGAACGTCCACCAGTTGTAACGATTATGGGTCACGTTGACCACGGGAAAACTACATTATTAGATTCTATTCGTAATACAAAAGTTACAGCAGGAGAAGCTGGCGGAATAACACAGCATATTGGTGCATACCAAGTAACAGTTGAAGGGAAAAAAATTACGTTCCTAGATACTCCAGGGCATGCTGCGTTTACTACGATGCGTGCACGAGGTGCTAAAGTAACGGATATTACCATTTTAGTAGTTGCTGCTGATGATGGTGTAATGCCACAAACAGTTGAAGCAATTAACCATGCAAAAGCTGCGGAAGTGCCAATTATTGTTGCCGTCAATAAAATCGATAAACCAACTGCAAACCCAGATCGTGTAATGCAGGAATTAACAGAACACGGACTCATACCTGAGGACTGGGGTGGAGATACTATATTTGTACCACTTTCTGCATTAACTGGAGATGGTATTGATTCTTTACTAGAAATGATTCTACTTGTTTCTGAAGTAGAAGAATTAAAAGCAAATCCGAATAGAAAAGCTAATGGAACTGTTATTGAAGCACAATTAGATAAAGGTAGAGGATCTGTTGCTACTTTATTAGTTCAAACTGGTACGTTAAAAGTTGGAGATCCAATTGTTGTCGGAAACACTTTCGGTAAAGTACGTGCAATGGTTAATGATTTAGGACGTCGAGTAAAACAAGTAGGACCATCTACTCCTGTTGAAATAACTGGATTAAATGATGTACCACTTGCAGGAGATACATTCCTAGTATTTAGTGATGAAAAATCTGCACGACAAGTTGGAGAGGCAAGAGCTCAAAAACAATTACAAGAACAAAGATCAGAAAAAACTCGTGTAACTCTAGATGATTTATTTGAACATATTAAACAAGGTGAAATGAAAGAAATCAACTTAATTGTTAAAGCTGATGTACAAGGTTCTGCAGAGGCTCTAGCAGCAGCTCTATACAAAATTGACGTTGAAGGTGTAAAAGTTAAAATTATTCACACTGGAGTAGGGGCTATTACAGAGAGTGATGTTATTTTAGCATCTGCTTCTAACGCAATAGTTATCGGATTTAACGTTCGTCCTGACGTAAATGCAAAACGTACGGCAGACGTAGAAAAAGTAGATATTCGCCTACACCGCATTATTTACAAAGTAATTGAAGAAATTGAAGCTGCTATGCAAGGAATGCTAGACCCAGAATTTGAAGAAAAAATTATTGGTCAAGTAGAAGTACGTACTACCTTTAAAGTGTCTAAAGTTGGTACAATTGCTGGCTCTTACGTAACAGATGGAAAAATTACTCGTGATAGTGGGATTCGACTTATTCGTGATGGAATCGTTATTTTCGAAGGCCAATTAGATGCCTTAAAACGCTTCAAAGATGACGTGAAAGAAGTAAGTCAAGGTTACGAGTGTGGAATTACGATCAAAAACTTTAATGATATTAAAGAAGGCGACGTAATCGAAGCATATGTGATGCAAGAAATTGAAAGAAAATGATTTTATATATAGAATGTGAGTGCATTATTTATAATGCACAATCATTAAAAGATAAACGGGCAGTATTACAAAGAGTATTAACTCGACTAAAACAACGCTTTAATATTTCCGTAGCAGAAATGGACTATCAAGATTTATGGCAACGTACAAAAATTGCTATTGTTGCCGTTTCTGCTAGCCAGCAAATGTTGGATAAAGAGTTGAACAAAGTACTACAATACATTGATTCTTTCCCTGAATGGGAACGAGCAGAAACGTCGTTTGATTGGCTGTAAAGAGGTGATAAAAGGTGACGTTAAGAGCAAATCGTGTTGGAGAGCAAATGAAAAAAGAACTTTCCGATATTATAGGTCGTAAAATTAAAGACCCACGTGTTGGTTTCGTTACTGTTACGGACGTGGAAGTTACAGGAGACTTGCAACAAGCTAAAGTTTTTATTTCTGTATTAGGTGACGAAGAAAAGCGCCAAGATACGTTAATTGGATTAGCAAAAGCAAAAGGTTTTATTCGTAGTGAAATTGGTAAACGAATTCGCTTACGTAAAACTCCTGAACTATTCTTTGAATTTGATGAATCAGTTGATTACGGCAACAGAATTGAAAGTTTACTACAGGAAATTAATAATCAATCCCCTTCTGAAAAGGGTGAATAAAAGGATAGGCTTATGTCTATCCTTTTTCTTACTATATTGAGTGTGAATTTTGTAATTTATTTTGAAAGGATGAACAATTTGGAAGGAGTTTTAATACTAAATAAACCAAAAGGTTATACTTCACATGATTGTGTATTTAAGATACGTAAACTGCTAAAAACGAAAAAAGTAGGACATACGGGCACACTTGATCCAGAAGTTACTGGTGTTTTGCCAATTTGTATCGGAAATGCAACTAAAATAGTGGAATATTTAACAGCGGAAGAAAAGACATACGTTGCAGAAGTAACGTTAGGTAGATCAACTACAACGGAAGATCAAACAGGAGAGACGGTAGATGCCGTAGTTATTGATCGGAAAATTACTATAGAGGAAATAGAGGCTGTTACTAAAAGGTTAATAGGTGAAATTGATCAAACCCCTCCAATGTATTCAGCAGTTAAAATAAACGGGAAAAAATTATATGAATATGCAAGGCAAGGAATTGAAATAGAAAGGCCAACTAGAAAAGTTACTATTCATAATATTGATATTGTTGAGGCTCAAAATGTTTATGAAATAGGAGATGACGTCAAGTTTACAATTCGTGTAACATGTAGTAAAGGTACATATATTAGAACGTTAGCAGTTACAATCGGAGAAAAACTTGGTTTTCCAGCGCATATGTCTTCGTTAGTCCGAACCCAATCTGGAATTTTTACATTAAATGATGCAATTTCTTTTGAACAATTAGAGGAAATGGTACAATTAGATAATGTACACGATGCACTTATTCCTATTGAAAAAGCATTACGTGGATTGCCTGCATTAACAATTAATGATACAGTAGCAGAGAAAGTAAAAAATGGGGCAGTTTTACCCCTACCAGAAGAAATGAAAGATGAAGATCTTTTTGTTGTGTACTATGAAGGGAAATGTCTCGCTATTTATATGAAACATCCAACTAAGGAAGGTCTAATGAAGCCGCGAAAAGTGTTTCATACATAAGTTTTTACAGAAATAAGGGGTTTATCATGAAAACAGTTTATTTATCACATCCGCTTTCAATCGATGCATTACAATTAAAACCGACAGTGATGGCGTTAGGTTTTTTTGATGGAATTCATCTTGGTCATCAAAAGGTAATTAATACAGCTATAAATATCGCAAAAGAAAATGAGATGCAAAGTGCAGTATTAACACTTGACCCTCACCCTTCTGTCGTATTAAGAAACGATATGAAAAACATTCGTTATATAACTCCTTTGAAAGAGAAAGAGGAAATTTTACAAACTCTAGGAGTAGATATTCTTTATGTAGTCTCCTTCACTCCGGAACTAGCAAAGCTATCACCACAATCTTTCGTTGATCAATACATTAAAGGGTTAAATGTAAAACATATAGTCGCTGGTTTTGATTACTCGTTTGGTAGCTTTGGAAAAGGAACAATGGAAACAATGCCACAATTTTCAAATGGGGCATTTACTCAAACTGTCATAGAAAAATTAACAAAAGATAATCAAAAAGTTAGTTCTTCACTCATTAGAGAAAACTTACAACTAGGAAAAGTAGATAAGGTGAAGGAAATATTAGGTCGCTTTTACTCACTCAAAGGCACGGTAGTAGATGGAGATAAAAGAGGACGAACTATTGGTTTTCCAACTGCAAATATTGAATTAACGGATGAGTATATTATTCCAAAGCCTGGGGTATATGCTGTTACAATGGAAATAAACGATGTAATGTATAATGGCGTCTGCAACGTGGGTGTAAAGCCTACATTTACAGATAATACGAAAGTTTCTATTGAAGTGCATTTGTTTGATTTTAATGAAAATATTTACGGTGAACAAGTAAGAGTAAATTGGCATTTTTATATTAGAAGTGAACAGAAGTTTCCTAGTTTTAAGGAATTAGTACAACAAATTGAGGCGGATAAGCAGTTTGCGATTAATTATTTCCAAAAAAACAATGCTTTAACTTGATTTTTACCTCATAAAGGTGTATTCTATTATACGTACGAAAACCATTGCTTGGCATCTCGATTCACCAACGAATGCTCGGTAATTGGGGTTAAATATTGAAGGAGGTGAATAGGATGGCAATCACACAAGAGCGTAAAACAGCTTTGATTAATGAATTCAAAACACACGATACTGACACTGGTTCTCCAGAAGTTCAAATCGCTGTCCTAACTGAAGAAATTAACAACTTAAACGAACATTTACGTACGCACAAAAAAGATCACCACTCTCGTCGTGGTCTATTAAAAATGGTTGGTAAACGTCGTAACTTACTAACTTACCTACGTAATAAAGACGTAACTCGTTATCGTGATCTAATTAACAAATTAGGTTTACGTCGATAATGTGTAAAAAGCGGGATATTTCCCGCTTTTTTGTTAGGTTTTTTTGTTATATATATATTGATATGAAGTACATCTTTCGTTCATACTATACATAATGAAATTAATTTATACAGGCTTTTTCAAATGAAGTTGCTTTTATTAATCCTTATAATGAATTTTACTGGCAACACATGAGTAAAAGCTTATAAGATAAGCTAGAGAGGGGTAAAACATGGGACAAGACAAACAAGTCTTTTCTATTGATTGGGCTGGAAGACGCCTTACGGTAGAATTAGGTCAATTAGCAAAACAGGCAAATGGCGCTGTGTTAGTTCGTTATGAAGATACTGCAGTTTTAAGTACTGCAACTGCATCAAAAGAACCGAAAAATCTTGATTTCTTTCCGTTAACTGTAAACTATGAGGAGCGTCTTTACGCAGTAGGTAAAATACCTGGAGGCTTCATTAAAAGAGAAGGGCGACCTAGTGAAAAGGCAATATTAGCTAGCCGCTTAATCGACAGACCAATCAGACCATTATTCGCTGATGGGTTTAGAAATGAAGTGCAAGTGATTAGTATTGTACTAAGTGTAGACCAAGATTGTTCTTCTGAAATGGCAGCAATGTTCGGATCATCATTAGCGTTAAGCGTATCTGATATTCCTTTTGATGGGCCAATCGCTGGTGTAACGATCGGGAGAATAAACAACGAATTTATTATTAACCCAACTGTTGACCAGCAAGAACAAAGTGATTTACATCTTGTTGTTGCTGGTACGAAAGACGCAATTAACATGGTTGAAGCTGGCGCAAATGAAGTGCCTGAGGAAGTTATGTTAGAAGCCATTATGTATGGTCATGAAGAAATTAAACGACTTATTGCTTTCCAAGAAGAAATTGTACAAGCCGTTGGAAAAGACAAAATGGAAGTTACTCTATATGAAATAGACGCGACTATTGAAGAAAAAGTTCGTGAAATGGCTGAAGCTAATTTAAACAAAGCAGTACAAGTGGTGGAAAAACATGCTAGAGAAGATGCAATTACGGAAGTAAAGCAAGCAGTACTTGCCCACTTCGAAGAGCAAGAAGCTGATGAAGATACGGTGAAACAGGTAAAAGAAACATTAAGCAAACTTGTTAAAGAAGAAGTAAGAAGACTTATCACAGAAGAAAAAGTGCGTCCAGACGGCCGTAAAAAGGATGAAATTCGTCCCCTTTCTTCAGAAGTGGGAATCTTACCTAGAACTCATGGTTCTGGACTATTCACACGTGGACAAACACAAGCTTTAAGTATTTGTACTTTAGGTGCGCTTGGCGATGTGCAAATTTTAGATGGTTTAGGAATTGAAGAAGAGAAACGTTTTATGCATCATTATAATTTCCCACAATTTAGTGTTGGTGAAACTGGACCGATGCGTGGACCAGGTCGTCGTGAAATTGGGCACGGTGCGTTAGGTGAAAGAGCTTTAGAACCAATTTTACCTTCTGAAAAGGATTTTCCATATACTGTTCGTGTAGTTTCTGAAGTTTTAGAATCGAACGGTTCTACATCTCAAGCGAGTATTTGTGCAAGTACTCTTGCTATGATGGATGCAGGTGTACCAATAAAAGCTCCTGTTGCCGGTATTGCAATGGGTCTTGTAAAAAAAGGTGAACACTACACGGTTCTTACTGATATCCAAGGTATGGAAGATCATTTAGGTGATATGGACTTTAAAGTTGCAGGTACTTCAAAAGGTGTAACGGCTCTTCAAATGGATATTAAAATCGCTGGATTGTCTAGAGAGATTTTAGAAGAGGCGCTTCAACAGGCGAAAATCGGCAGAATGCAAATATTAGAGTCAATGTTAAAAACAATCGATACACCTAGACAGCAGTTATCGACGTATGCACCGAAAATTTTAACAATGACTATTAACCCTGATAAAATTAGGGATGTTATTGGACCGAGCGGTAAACAAATTAATAAGATTATCGAAGAAACCGGTGTTAAAATAGATATTGAGCAGGATGGTATGGTATTTATCTCTTCTGTTGATGAAGAAATGAACCAAAAAGCGAAAAAGATTATTGAAGATATCGTTCGTGAAGTGCAAGTCGGTGAAATTTATTTAGGTAAAGTAAAACGTGTTGAAAAATTCGGTGCGTTTGTCGAATTATTTAGCGGCAAAGATGGACTAGTTCACATTTCTGAATTAGCAGAAGAACGAGTTAATAAAGTGGAAGATATCGTAAAACTCGGTGATGAAGTATTAGTAAAAGTTATGGAAATTGATAAGCAAGGTAGAGTAAATCTTTCTAGAAAAGTACTTCTAAAAGAACAAAAAGAAAAAAATGAACAACCATCTTAATACTTTCCAAATAAGTCTGGTATATGCCAGGCTTTTTGTCATTTTTGTAATTATATACGTCTAGCTTCTAGGCCCAACTCAAACTTCGCTTTTGACTTAAACGAGTGCTTCCGCGTTTGTCCATATAATTTACAGTCATAACGGTACTAATGTTCTACTTGTACCTCCCATACATAAAATATATATAAATGGTGGAATATAATAGTAAATATATTTCTACACATTCTTATTGATCAATATTGATTAATAAACATAGGGGGATACAAGGTGAACAGACGATTTTCTACTTTTGTTTTTTGTCTTATAGCAATCATTTCCTACCAAACGACACCATATTTTAATAATTCTATTTCTACATCTATTGTTGCTCAAGAAGTTGCTGGGATTAAAGATTCATTAATGCTGGAAATTGAAGAAAAAGCATCAGCATATGAGATTCCCCCTCAAGATGCAAGAATAGATAAAGTATGGAAAGCGGTTCCAGGGTACAACGGTAGAACAGTTGATATTAAAGCATCGTATGAAAAGATGAAAAAAAGCGGTGTGTTCGATGAAAAAAAACTTGTATTTAAACAACTGTCCCCACAAATCCATTTAAAGGATTTATCGGCATCACCGATATATAAAGGGCATGAAGATAAAAAAATGGTTTCATTTATCGTCAATGTTGCATGGGGAAATGAATATATTCCCGATATGCTTGAAACGTTAAAAAAGCATGAAATTAAGGCTACATTCTTTTTAGAAGGTAGATGGGTAAAGGAGAATCCTTCAATAGCAAAAATGATTGTCGATGCTGGTCATGAGGTAGGGAATCATTCTTATAGTCATCCTAATATGAAAACATTAGGTGCCAATGCCGTAAGAGATCAATTATTAAAAACGAATAGCGTAATTGAAGCAACTACAGGTGTGAAAGTAAAATGGTTTGCTCCACCTAGTGGTAGTTTCCGTCAAGAGGTAGTAGAAATTGCAAAACAATATAATATGGGTACAATAATGTGGAGTGTCGATACGATAGACTGGCAAAGACCGGAGCCAAATGTTATTGTGGATAGAGTAATGGGAAAAGTTCATCCAGGGGCCATTATATTAATGCACCCTACAGATCCCACATCTAAATCGTTAGAAACATTAATTGTTTCTATCAAAGAAAAAGACTTACATATTGGAACGATAAGTAGCCTATTAAGTGAAGAAAGGATGGATTAACGTTAATATTCATCAATCTTATTAGGTAGGGAATAGGAGGATTTCTTTTGGTAACAAAACATACTTGTAAAAATGGTGTAAGAGTTGTACTAGAAAATATCCCAACAGTTAGATCTGTTGCGATTGGGATATGGATTGGTACAGGTTCTAGAAATGAAAATGGAGAAAATAACGGTGTTTCTCATTTCCTAGAGCATATGTTCTTTAAAGGAACAAAAACAAAAACTGCCCGAGAAATCGCGGAAAGTTTTGATTCTATTGGTGGTCAAGTTAATGCGTTTACTTCTAAGGAATATACATGTTATTACGCAAAAGTAATGGATGAGCATTCTAATTATGCACTCAATGTTTTAGCAGATATGTTTTTCCACTCTATTTTCGATGAAGAAGAGCTTGGCAAGGAAAAAAATGTTGTTTACGAAGAAATAAAAATGTACGAAGACGCACCAGACGATATTGTCCATGATTTATTAAGTAAAGCTTCTTATGGGAACCATCCTTTAGGATACCCGATTTTAGGAACAGAAACTACGTTATCGGCCTTTAATGGAGAAACGTTACGTAACTATATGAAAGAAACGTATACGCCTGATAATGTCGTTATATCTATTGCTGGTAACATAGAAGAGTCGTTTATAAAAGAAGTGGAAGAATTGTTTGGTAGTTATGAAACGGGTTATACAAAACCATCTATTCAAAAACCAGTATTTGAAACTGGAAAATTAGCAAGAAAAAAGACTACAGAACAAGCCCATCTTTGTATCGGGTACAATGGTCTTCCTGTTGGTGATGAAGATGTTTATAATTTAATTGTGATGAATAATGTTCTTGGTGGTAGTATGAGTAGTCGTTTATTCCAAGAGGTAAGGGAAGAACGGGGATTAGCCTATTCAATCTACTCCTATCATTCCTCTTTTCAAGATAATGGGATGCTAACAATCTATGGAGGAACTGGAGCTGCACAGCTTGACTTACTTTTTGAAACTGTACAATTGACGATAAATAAGTTGAAGCAAGAAGGAATTACAGAAAAAGAATTAAAAAATAGTAAAGAACAAATAAAAGGAAGTTTAATGTTAAGCTTAGAAAGCACGAATAGTAGAATGAGTCGTAATGGTAAAAATGAATTATTATTAAAAAATCATCGTTCTCTAGATGATATTTTAGAAAAGATAAACAGTATTACCGATAAGTCTGTTAATGAACTAACACATCGGATTTTTAATGATCAATATTCTCTTGCACTTATAAGTCCAGATGGAGAACTTCCAAAAGGTATATAAAATAAGAAAAGCGGAGGCGGCTCGACCTGGCCCGACAAGCATAAGATAGGCGCTGCAGGTGGGCGCTTTTTGCCCACCGGAAGTGACTAGCTTATGACCTCGAGGGCCAAGCCGCCGGAGCTAGACAGAAAGAAAAGCGGAGGCGCATCGCCTTGACCCGTACAAACTGGACTGTTTCGGTAGGAGATAAAGGAAACACGGCGAACGTAGAGAGCCGATGTTGACTTATCGTACGGACGGAACAGGAAGTTTGCTAGGGTCAATGCGCCGGAGCTAGACAGAAAGAAAAGCGGAGGCGGCTCGACCTGGCCCGACAATGAAAGTCCAAGTACAATAGGAAGACTCTCATTTGTACCACCCGCGATGACTGGCTGATGTCGTGAGCCCGATTTCCAAAGAATCAAGACGCGACAACGAAAAATTAACCTTTATAATTTAAATAAAAAATGTCTGCTATTAGTTTAACTAGCAGGCATTTTTTTTGGACAATTCTTTATATATATAGTAAGGAGGTTAGAGTGATGAGATTAAGTGAATTGGGTGGAAAAGAAATTGTTGATGTAAAGAGAGCGGAAAGACTAGGTGTATTAGGTCATACAGATTTAGAAATAAACGAAACAACAGGTGAAATAAAATCTTTAATTATTCCTTCTTTAAAATGGTTCGGTTTAAAGAAGGAAGGAGCCGAAATAAAAGTTCCTTGGAAGCATATAAAAAAAATTGGAACGGATATGATTATTATTGATATTCCAGAAGAGGAAGAAAAAAAGTTCGAATAGTGCACCGTAATATTAGCATGCCAAAAGTAAAGTCAGCCTAAGGCTGGCTTTTTTTGTAGTTATTTTTAGGGGAAATCTCTACCTTCAAACGGGAATGGTCTGTTACATGTTAGTCAGTTCTTAAAGGACGGATAGTGCTTAATATAAAAATAGACTTAACTGGTATGAATTTCATCTCTGTGTACTTATCACATCTTGATTATTAGCTACATAGGATATCGAAGTAAGTAATTATTAACGGCGTTGTTAGAAAGATATAGAAGAAGGTGACATGTATGCTGACCGGTTTGCACATAGCTGTCATTGGCGGTGATGCAAGGCAGCTTGAGGTGATTCGAAAGCTTATTGAATTAGATGCAAAACTTTCTTTAATAGGTTTTGATCAATTAGATCACGGATTTACCGGAGCTTCAAAGGAACAAATGGATGAAGTAGATTTTTCAACGGTAGATTCTATTGTCATCCCTGTTTCGGGAACAAATTTACAAGGTCAAGTGGAAACAATTTTTTCAAATGAAAAAATTTTATTGACGGAAGATATTTTAAAGAAAACACCAGAACATTGTGTTGTTTACTCGGGGATATCTAATAGTTATTTAGACTCCATTGTTTCGTCAACTAACCGAAAGTTAGTGAAGTTATTTGAACGAGACGACGTCGCTATTTACAATGCAATTCCTACTGTGGAAGGAACAATTATGATGGTCATTCAACATACCGATATTACTATTCATAATGCTAACATTGCTGTGCTCGGTCTCGGTAGAGTTGGAATGACTGTAGCTAGAACGTTTGCAGCTCTAGGTGCAAAAGTACGTGTAGGTGCAAGAAGAACGGAGCATATTGCAAGAATATTTGATATGGGGCTCACTCCCTTTCACTTGTCAGAACTTAAAAACAATGTGACAGATATTGATGTTTGTATTAATACAATTCCTCATCCTATCTTGTCCGCAAATGTAATCTCTAAAATGCCAGCCCACACGCTAATTATTGATCTTGCATCAAAGCCCGGTGGTACGGATTTTCGTTATGCAGAAAAAAGAGGTATTAAAGCTCTTTTAGCTCCCGGGCTACCAGGAATAGTTGCTCCGAAAACGGCAGGTCAAATTATTGCAAATGTGTTAAGTCAGCTATTAGGAGAAAGCTTGGAAGATAGAAAGGGGAATGAATGATGCAATTAAAAGGAAAAAGAATTGGTTTTGGTTTAACAGGGTCACATTGTACGTACGATGCAGTAGTTCCTGAAATTGAAAAATTAGTCAATGAAGGAGCAGACGTTATACCTGTTGTTTCATTTACCGTTCAAAATACAAATACTAGATTCGGTGAAGGGCAAGAATGGATTCAAAAAATTGAAGAAATAACAGGAAATAAAGCGATAGACTCCATTGTAAAAGCGGAACCTCTTGGGCCAAAAATTCCATTAGATTGTATGGTAGTCGCCCCTCTAACGGGAAATTCAATGAGTAAGCTTGCAAACGCATTAACGGATTCCCCTGTGTTAATGGCAGCAAAAGCAACTTTAAGAAATCATCATCCTGTCGTATTAGGAATTTCTACTAATGATGCATTAGGTCTAAATGGAATAAATTTAATGAGACTTATGTCTACTAAAAATATTTATTTTATTCCGTTCGGTCAAGATGCACCGGAGAAAAAGCCTAATTCTATGGTAGCACGGATGAACATGTTAGTTCCTACAGTTGTAGAAGCCATTAATAATAAACAAATTCAGCCAGTAATTGTAGAAAAATATTTGGATGACCTAAATTAATAACAAAAGCACCTGAACTAGATGTAACAACAAACATTCCGATGTGAAAATATTCCCATAAGATAAAAAATAGAGAGGAGAAAAAAATTTCTTCTCTCTTTATTTAATTACTATGCTAAAATAGATGATTAAGTAGCACTATTTATTTTGAGAGGGGTTAGACGGATGAAAGGTTTTAATATTGCTTTAGTTGGTGCGACAGGTGCTGTAGGCCAACAAATGTTGAAAACACTTGAAGAAAGAGATTTCCCAATTAAAGAATTAACACTATTATCGTCGGAACGTTCTGCAGGTACAAAAGTGATATTTAAAGATAATGAATATACAGTCCAAAAGGCAGAGCCAGATAGTTTTAATGGTGTTGACATAGCATTATTTAGTGCTGGTGGTAGTGTGTCCAAACTACTAGCTCCAGAAGCTGCAAAAAGAGGGGCGATTGTAGTAGATAATACTAGTGCTTTTCGAATGGATCCTGAAGTTCCTTTAGTTGTCCCAGAAGTGAACGAGCAAGATTTATTCAATCAAAAAGGAATAATTGCAAATCCAAATTGCTCTACAATTCAAATGGTAGTTACACTTGAGCCTATTAGAAAAAAATATGGGTTATCAAAAGTAATCGTTTCAACTTACCAAGCGGTATCTGGAGCTGGGGCTGCTGCTATTGATGAACTGCACACTCAAACACAAGCAATTTTAAATGGGGATGATTTTACTCCTTCTGTTTTACCGGTGAAAGGAGACGAAAAACATTACCAAATTGCATTTAACGCCATTCCTCAAATTGACAAATTCGAAGATAACGGGTTTACTTTTGAGGAAATGAAAATGATAAATGAAACGAAAAAAATAATGCATATGCCAAACCTATCAGTAGCTGCAACTTGCGTTCGATTGCCAGTAGTCACAGGACACTCTGAATCTGTATATATTGAAGTAGAGGATGAAAACGTGACTGTTCAAGATATTCGAAATTTACTGGAAGAAGCTCCTGGTATTACATTACAAGATAAACCGGAAGAACAATTATATCCGATGCCAGCACATAGTGTCGGTTTGAATGATGTCTTTGTTGGGCGTATACGCCAAGATCTAGATAATAAAAAAGGTTTCCACCTATGGATTGTTTCAGATAATTTATTAAAAGGTGCTGCTTGGAACTCAGTTCAAATTGCAGAAACCCTTACTAAGTTAGGAATTGTTAAATAGTTTAAGAGAGGCATATTTTTGCCTCTTTTTCTAACGAATGTATCGACATCCTCTTGAACGAAACACGTCGTTATTCCTCTTCTATAACGAAAAGTGAAAGTTTAAAGCTCCCAAGGTTTTCTTGGAATCCAACAATGAGGTGTCATACAATGAAAATAGTAGTTCAAAAATTTGGTGGTACATCAGTCCGAAACGAAATGTCGAGGGATCACGCATTCCATCATATTCATAAAAGTGTTCAACAAGGTTATAAAGTTGTAGTAGTTGTTTCTGCCATGGGAAGAAAGGGAGAACCTTATGCAACGGATACGTTATTAAGCTTATTAGAGGAAAGTAAAAGTAACGTATCAAAAAGAGAGTTAGATATGCTGCTTTCATGTGGTGAAGTTATTTCATCGATTGTCTTTAGCAGTATGTTGAATAGCAATGGTATTAAGGCTACAGCATTAAATGGTCCTCAAGCAGGTTTTCGAACAAATAATGAACATACGAATGCAAAAATTATCGATATGAAGTGTGATCACTTGTTAGAAGTGTTGCGTCATCATGATGTAGTGGTGGTAGCAGGCTTTCAAGGTGAATCTAGAACAGGAGATATTACGACGATTGGTCGTGGTGGTAGTGACACATCTGCAGCTGCGCTCGGTGCCGCATTAAGAGCTGAATGGATAGACATTTTTTCAGATGTTGAAGGTGTAATGACTGCAGACCCTAATATCGTGGAAAACGCTAAACCGCTAAATGTCGTGTCATACACAGAAATCTGTAATATGGCCTACCAAGGAGCGAAGGTTGTACACCCTCGTGCAGTTGAAATTGCGATGCAAGCGAGAATACCTTTACGGGTTAAGTCAACGTATTCTGACACCCCTGGAACGTTAGTAACGTCATTAGATAAAATAAGTGATCAACATGTTACAGAACGATTAATTACAGGAATCGCTCACGTTTCAGATGTCACTCAAATAAAAGTAACGGCAAAAGAAGGACAATATAATTTACAGTCTGAAGTATTTCGAGCAATGGCTAATGAGCAAATAAGTATAGACTTTTTTAACATATCACCTACAAATGTGATCTATACTATTGCAGACCAAATGAGTGAAAAGGCAATAGCTGTTTTAAACGAATTAGGGTATAATCCGAAGGTGACAAAACATTGCGCAAAAGTTGCAGTTGTTGGGGCCGGTATGACCGGGGTGCCTGGAGTTACATCTAAAATAGTAACCACACTATCGGAACTAGGGATCCAAATACTTCAATCTGCTGATAGCCATACAACGATATGGGTATTAGTGAAACAAGAGGATATGGAAAAAGCAGTAAAGGCATTGCACGATGCATTCGGTCTAGCACATATAAATAGTGCATTTGTATATGATTCAAAGAAAGAAGGAGAGATAAGCTGGCATGATTAATTTTGGAAAAGTTTCTACAGCAATGGTTACACCGTTTGATAATAAAGGGAATATTGATTTCGCAAAAACAACGCAATTAGTAAACTATTTAATTGACAACGGCTCAGACTCTCTCGTTATTGCTGGAACAACTGGAGAATCACCTACATTAACGAAAGAAGAAAAAATTGCCCTTTTTCGTCATGTAGTGGAAGTTGCAAACGGTAAGGTACCAGTTATTGCGGGTACAGGTAGTAATAACACAAGAGAAACAATCGATTTTACAAAAAAAGCAGAAGCTACTGGTGTTGATGCTATTATGCTTGTTACTCCTTACTACAACAAACCAAATCAAGAAGGGTTTTACCAACATTTTAAAGCGATTGTGGAAGAAACAAGCCTACCAGTCATGCTTTATAATGTACCAGGGAGAACTGCTGCTAACATGACTGCTGAAACAGTCATTAAATTATCAGAAATACGTAACGTTGTTGCCGTAAAAGAGGCAAGCGGAGATTTAAGTCAAATGACCGAAATTATTGCCAATACTTCAGAAGATTTTGTTCTATATAGTGGAGATGACGGTTTAACACTACCTGTCCTTTCTATCGGGGGAACAGGAATAGTATCTGTTGCCTCTCACGTAATTGGTAACGAAATGCAACAAATGATTGATCTTTTTGAAAATGGTGATTGGAAGCAAGCTGCATTGCTACACCAAAAGCTTTTACCAATAATGAATGGTTTATTTAGTGCCCCAAGCCCGACACCTGTTAAAACGGCTTTACAGTTCAAAGGATTAGATGTAGGTGGAGTAAGACTTCCACTTGTACCGTTAACTGAAGAAGAACGAAAAAATATTAATAGTTTAATTTCAAGTTTATAGGAAGAAATATAAAGAACAAAACTGCCGGAGCTAGACTAGTAATTCACAAATTTCCAATTTTATAGTTTCCAGATAAACGAGAAAGGCCAGATTTAAGTTTTTAAATCTGACCTTTTTTTCTTTAATAACCTCAAATATCCTCATAATATCCTTTTTACTTTTTATTGTATTCTTACTCAAGTATAGTGAATTAAAATTTAAATAACTTGTATTCCATTTCTTTCATGCGATATAATATTTCTAAATGACTCGTGCGGATTATTAAAATAAAATTTTTTGTTTTAAGTTGTAGCTAGGTCAGCTTTTCTCTATAAGCAGTACAACGGACTATTGTGGCTGACTATGATTATACATATTTTGCTATTTTTCGTTTTATAGTGGGAAAGTGTAAATGAAAACAAATTAATATTTTTTACTACTTATTAAAATATTTACATATTTTAATGCTTTTCGTTATTTATTTTTTTGTAAAAAGAGAAAAAAGGCATCAAGTTTGCCTATTCATTATATATGTAGGAGGAAAAGACATTGGATGCAACAAAGAAAGAGAAAATTAAATTATTCTCCCTTGGTGGGGTAGGAGAAGTTGGTAAAAACATGTATGTGCTAGAAGTTGGGGAGCATATTTATGTTGTTGATTGTGGGGTTATGATACCAGAGGATGGTATGTTTGGTATCGATATGGTAATGCCGGATATTACTTATTTAGAAGATAATGTTGATAAAGTACGTGGTATCTTTTTAACACATGGACATGAAGATCATATTGGGGCACTTCCGTTCGTACTAAGAAAAGTTCAAGCACCTGTTTACGGTACGAAATTAACTTTAGAATTAGCAAAAGATCTAACGCAAAAAGAGAGTAATTATAATGAATTTAAATTTGTAGAAGTGACAAGTAATACAGTTCTATCTTTTCCAAATGTAACCGTTCAATTTTTCTCTGCGAATCATAGTATTCCTGACTCTGTTGGGATTTCGTTTAAAACCGAACAGGGAGCAATCGTTTATACAGGCGACTTTAAATTTGACCAATCTTTAACAGGTGGAAATAATACAGATATTGGAAAAATTGCGAATATTGGTAATGAAGGAGTCTTGTGTTTACTAAGTGACAGCTTAAATGCAGAAAAACCAGGCAATACCATTTCAGAAAGCGTTGTTCAAAGAGAAATTTCTGACGTATTTTATCATACTACGACTAGAATATTCGTTAGTTGTTTAGCTACAAATATCCAAAGAATACAACAAGTCGTCAATGCTGCAGAGGAAACTGGTCGTAAGCTCGTCATTATTAGTTCGAATTCAAATAAAATTTTAGAAATTGCAAAAAAATTAAATTACTTACAAATTCCAGACGACCTTGTAATTCCAGCAAGTGAAATATCTAAATATGATGATAATAAAATAGTAGTTTTAACAGTAGGTACACATGCTCAAATGTTAGTGTCCTTAACAAAAATGGCAAAAGGTACACATAAATATGTTCAAATTAAAGAGGACGACACAGTCCTAATTGCAACCTCTCCGATTCCGGGGATGGAATTAAATGTATCAAAAGTAATTGATAAATTATTCCGTGCTGGTGCGAACGTAATCTATGGGCAACGAAAAATACATGTATCTGGACATGCTTCACAAGAAGAGTTGAAATTAATGATTAATCTCGTTAAACCTAAATATTTATTACCTATTCAAGGAGAGTACAAAATGCAAATGGCATTAGCAAAGGTTGCTGAAAGTACTGGCCTTACTGCCGACTCCATTTTCTTAACAGAAAAAGGCGATGTTATTGAATTCATAAATGGAGAAGCGAAACATGGTGGTAAAGTACCTGCAGGGAATACTTTAATTGATGGTTTAGGTGTTGGAGATATAGGTAATATTGTGTTAAGAGATAGAAGACTTCTTTCACAAGATGGAATTTTAATCGTTGTTGTTACGATTAGTAAAGAGAAAAAGTTGATTGTTTCAGGTCCTGAAATTATCTCACGAGGGTTTGTATACGTAAGAGAATCAGAAAAATTGTTAGAAGATGCAAGTGAACTTGTAAAGAAAATAATGGATGAAAATATTAAAGGTAAAGTAATTGAATGGTCTACATTAAAGTTAAGTATCAGAGAATCGTTAAACCAATATTTCTTTGAGAAAACGAGAAGAAGACCGATGATTTTACCTATTATTATGGAAGTTTAACAATACGTGAGCCATTCTTTATAGAAACCCTATAAAGAATGGCTCTTTACTTTTCTTAAAAGAAGAATGAAATATATCTTGTCGCGAATACTATAAGGGAGTTTGTTATAGTTGTAAATATATAAAAGGAGTAGATTTTATGTCAAATGAACATACATACACATCTTCTGGGCAAGAGGGAGAACCATCCAAGCAAGAATCAACGAAAGACTCATTAGTAAATAAAATTCAGCAATTAGGCCAAACAAATATACCGCAATTACCACAGGACTCTAAAATTCATTGTTTAACGATTGTTGGTCAAATAGAAGGTCATGTACAGCTTCCACCACAAAATAAGACGACAAAATATGAACATGTTATTCCTCAAATAGTTGCAATTGAGCAAAATCCAAAAATCGAGGGACTGCTAGTCATATTAAATACAGTAGGAGGAGATGTGGAAGCAGGATTAGCTATTTCTGAAATGTTAGCTTCCTTATCTAAGCCAACAGTGTCACTCGTTTTAGGTGGAGGGCATTCGATTGGTGTACCAATTGCTGTAAGTTGTGATTATTCCATTATAGCGGAATCAGCAACGATGACGATTCACCCCGTTCGTTTAACAGGTTTAGTAATAGGAGTTCCTCAAACATTTGAATACTTAGATAAGATGCAAGAAAGGGTTATTAATTTTGTAACGAAGAACTCTAACATTACGGAGGAGAAATTTAAAGAACTGATGCTTTCTAAAGGTAATTTAACGAGAGATATTGGAACGAACGTAGTTGGAGCAGATGCAGTTAAATATGGTCTTATTGATCAAACGGGTGGTGTTGGAGAGGCTATTAGAAAATTAAATGAATTAATTGAAACACGAAATGAAGGTCAGGAAGGACAGATGTTACAATGATTCTTTATACGATGATGCCACAAGAGACGATTTTCCCTACAGCAAGTGACGATTATAGTAAGCAGAGAGTAGTAAGCTATAATGGAATTTCTTTTATGGTGCAACAAACGGAAAATAATTCTTTTCAAATTGTTAGAAATTTAAGTACCGATCCTGCACACTACTTAGACGAGCAATATTCTCCTGGTACGGTTATTAATATTACTTTTGAATAAAGGAAAAGCTGGTTATGAAGTTATGGCAACTTTCCTAACCAGCTTTTTCTTTTGTTAGTCAAGTGGGATATATTACTTAATCACGAAAACTAAAACGCAATAGTTCTTAATTGTGATATAATTGTCGATAATAGTACCGCGTTTTCTGTACTAAATTTATGCAAGTTATGGTGAGAAAAAATGTCAAAGAGAAAAAGAAGAAGAAAAAAACAAAACCGGGATGAATGGAAAAAAACGGTCTCGTTTGAAGTAATAGGATTACTTCTGTTAGCGTTAACGTTTATTTCTATTGCAAAGCTTGGAATTGTAGGACAAGCAACTGTATTATTCCTTCGCTTTTTTAGTGGTGAATGGTATATGATTTTGCTATTAGCGATGTTACTCCTATCAGGATATATTATTTGGAAGCGAGACTTACCTCCATTTTTTACACGTCAATTAGTTGGTACATACATAATTATTTTATCTGTTTTACTATTAAGCCACGTAGCACTATTTCAAATGTTATCGGGTGGAGGTACATTCGCTAATCCATCTGTTATTGCTAATACATGGGAACTGTTTTGGTATGAAGTAAACGGTGAATCGAGTACTACTGATTTAGGTGGTGGTATGATTGGGGCGGTGTTATTCTCTGCTTTTCATTTATTATTTGATGCAAAAGGTGCAAAATGGATTGCCATGATTTTTATCATTATTGGCATTATTTTAGTTACTGGTAAATCGTTAAATGATACGGTAATTAAAATTACAACCGTTTTATTTTCTTTCTTGAAAAAACAATGGACTGCGTTTATTCAAGATATGAAAAACTGGAGGTCACAAAGTAAACAACAAAAGAAAGAGAAAAAAGAAAAAGAAATCAAAAAAGACAAGAAAGAAAAGGGTAGCACTGAAGAAGTGGTAGAGGTTACTGCAGCGACTACTATGGAGGAGGAAGTTACTCCACCTATTATTTCTTCCTTTACTGACAATTCGCAGCAAGAAGGGGTAAATGAAGTTGCGGAAAAGAATGCTAAAGTACATCAGGAAGAAGTAGAAGAAGGGGTTCAAGAAGTAATTCCAAACAATATGGCTTTTACAGAATTAGAAAATAAAGATTATGAACTTCCTTCACTTGATCTGCTTAATAAACCGATAACTAACCATCAGACGACAGAACACGAAAATATTTATGCAAATGCAAGAAAATTAGAAAAAACCTTTGCCAGTTTTGGTGTGAAGGCAAAAGTAACAAAAGTTCATTTAGGACCAGCAGTAACTAAATATGAAGTATATCCAGACGTCGGTGTTAAAGTTAGTAAAATAGTTAATTTAAGTGATGATTTAGCATTAGCGCTCGCTGCGAAAGACATTCGAATTGAAGCGCCAATCCCTGGAAAATCAGCGATTGGTATTGAAGTGCCAAACAATGAGGTGGCGATGGTTAGCTTACGTGAAGTGTTAGATGTGAAACTTGCTGATAGACCTGACTCTAAGTTGTTAATTGGTTTAGGGCGTGACATCTCTGGAGAATCTGTAGTAGCTGAATTAAATAAAATGCCACATTTACTCGTTGCAGGTGCGACAGGTAGCGGGAAGAGCGTTTGTATTAATGGAATTATTACTAGCATTTTAATGAGGGCAAAACCTCATGAAGTAAAAATGATGATGATTGATCCCAAAATGGTAGAGTTAAATGTATATAATGGAGTCCCACATTTATTAGCTCCAGTTGTTACGAACCCTAAGAAAGCATCGCAAGCATTAAAAAAAGTAGTAAGTGAAATGGAACGAAGGTACGAGTTATTTTCACATACTGGTACAAGAAATATTGAAGGGTATAATGAATATATACGTAGACATAACCAAGACGGTGAAGCGGTTCAGCCACAACTACCATATATTGTTGTGATCGTCGATGAGTTAGCTGATTTAATGATGGTAGCATCAAATGAAGTAGAAGATTGTATTACAAGATTAGCCCAAATGGCACGTGCTGCAGGGATTCATTTAATTATTGCAACACAACGTCCATCTGTAGATGTTATAACGGGTGTTATTAAAGCAAACATTCCTTCACGTATTGCGTTTAGTGTATCTTCTCAAACGGATTCTAGAACAATATTAGATATGGGTGGTGCAGAAAAATTACTAGGTAGAGGAGATATGTTATTTTTACCAGTTGGTGCATCGAAACCTGTTCGTGTTCAAGGTGCTTTTCTTTCCGATGAGGAAGTGGAGAGAATTGTGGACTTTGTTATTGCGCAACAAAAAGCTCAATATCAAGAAGAAATGATACCGCAAGATGTTACAGAAGAAGTAGCAGAAGTGGAAGATGAGTTATACGATGAAGCGGTACAATTAGTACTGGAAATGCAAACTGCCTCTGTGTCGATGCTACAGCGCCGATTTAGAGTTGGATATACGAGAGCTGCTAGACTTATAGACGCAATGGAAGCTCGTGGCGTAGTTGGTCCTTATGAAGGAAGTAAACCTCGTACAGTTTTAGTACAAAATAATAACGAAGATGTTGGTTCATAAATAGGTAGTCATATGTACTACCTATTTATGTGGGGAAAATTTACTGGAAAACTAACTGAATGTAGTGATAATAGCTACCTAGTAACAGTATTAAATAAACACAACTAGTATTTTTTTGCGAAGTGATTTAAGGAAAAGGGTATCTTAATTTTTATATTTTCATTCTATTAGAAAAATGATATATTTAGTTGGGATAGTAAAATGTCGTTTTTAATGTAAGTTAGTGGGGGAGTCAACATGACGATTAGGCCAGATAGTAGACATCTATATTTATTAGTAGTCGATAGATTAAAACAAGATATAGAAAATAATGTTTATAGAGAAAAAGAAAAACTACCTTCTGAGTTTGAATTATCTAGGCAGCTTGGTGTAAGTAGGGCTACATTAAGAGAAGCGCTACGTGTTCTAGAGGAAGAAGGTTTCGTCATTAGAAGACATGGTGTTGGAACTTTCGTTAGCCCTAGGCCAGTTTTTTCATCTGGAATTGAGCAATTAAATAGTGTTACAGATATGATTATAGATGCAGGTATGCAACCAGGTACGATTCATATATCATCTACTATTCAAAATCCTACTGATGATGACAATGAAAAGTTTAATGGACTTGAAGGAGAACAAGTACATTATTTTGAACGGGTAAGAACAGCTAACGGACAGCCTGTTGTTTATTGTATTGATAAAATCCCAACAAACATTGTGGAAAATTATCAATATAATAAAAATGAATCGCTTTTACACTTACTAGAAGATGAAGCAGGCAGATATATATCATACGCAGTTGCACAAATAGAACCATTAGGGTTTCACGAAAAAGTTTCTCCAATTCTAGAATGTGAGCCTGAAACGGCACTACTAGTATTAAAACAAATGCATTACGATCAAAACGATGAGCCGGTTTTATATTCGTTAAACTATTTTCGTGCAGATCAATTTAGCTTTCATGTTTTACGTAAAAGAACTTAAAGGTAACATTAATTGTTACCTTTTTTCATTTTGATTACCATAATATTATTATGTAAACCTATATGTGTTCACTTGAAAAATTTACTAATATAACGTTATATTGGATATATGAGTAAATTTGTTTGATCTTGAAAAAATATTATTATGCTTTTCTACATAAAATAAAAGAAGCATAAAAAGGAGGATGAATTATTTGAAGCTTATTAATGAAACAATGCACGAATTAAGCGGAATTACTTTACATACATTAAATACTTCGAAATTTAAAACGAATACATTAGTATTAAAGTTAAAGTCTGCCTTAACAGAAGAAAATGTTACAAAACGAGCACTATTACCATATGTTTTACAAACGGCCACCAATACGTATAAAACATCTACGGAGTTAAGGATCTATTTAGATGAGCTCTACGGTGCTACTCTAAATGTAGATTTAAGTAAAAAGGGTGAATTCCATATTATTACATTTAGAATAGATATCGCGAATGAAAAATTTTTAAAAGACTCCACCCCTTTATTACAAAAAGCGATCAATTTATTAGCAGATGTATTATTAAATCCATTAGTAGAAGGCGGTTACTTTTCATCATCGATTGTTGAAAACGAGAAGCGTACGTTAAAACAACGAATCCAATCTATTTATGATGATAAAATGAGGTATTCCAGTCACAGATTAGTGGAAGAAATGTGTAAAAATGAGCCTTATCGATTAGCTGCTAATGGTGTGAAAGACGATGTGGATACGATAACTGCTCAAAATTTATATGAATACTATGAACAAGTTTTAAATACAGATGATATTCATTTATATGCTATCGGTGATTTAGATGAAGAAGAAGTTATTAATTTTGTCGAGAAAGCTTTCCCACTTAAAAGTCGTCAAAAAAGCTTGCATGAAGTTAATAAAGGGAAAAATGTTACTAGCGAAAATGAAGTAATAGACAGAGATGATGTTAAACAAGGGAAATTAAATATTGGTTATCGTACGAACATAACGTACAATGACTCTTTATATCCTGCATTACAAGTATTTAACGGTATATTCGGAGGATTTTCTCACTCAAAATTATTTATTAATGTGAGAGAGAAGGAAAGTTTAGCATATTACGCTGCATCAAGAGTGGAAAGTCATAAAGGGCTTTTACTTGTTATGTCTGGGATTGACTTTAGTAATTATGAAAAAGCAGTGAAGATTATAAAAGAACAAATGGTAGAAATGCAAAATGGGAACTTTACTGATAATGAAATTGCGCAAACAAAGGCTGTTATAAAAAATCAAATATTAGAAACAATTGATACACCTAGAGGCCAAGTTGAAATACTTTATAATAATGAGTTTGGCAGTATAGATAGAAAAGCGATTGAAGATATTATTTCAAATATAGAGAACGTGACGAAAGAAGATATTATTAACGTAGCAAAACAAATTCAATTAGATACTATTTACTTTTTAACAGGAAAGGAGGATTAATGATGAGAGAGATTGTATTTGATCAACTAGCAGAGAAATTATATTACGAACAACTAGAAAATGGCCTTAAAGTGTACTTATTACCGAAGGAAGGTTTTCATAAGACTTATGCTACCTTTACGACGAAGTACGGTTCCATCGACAACGCTTTTATTCCATTAGGGAAAAAGGAATTTTTAACCGTACCAGATGGAATTGCCCACTTTTTAGAGCATAAGCTTTTTGAAAAAGAGCATGGTGATGTTTTTCAAGATTTTAGTAAGCAGGGAGCTTCTGCAAATGCGTTTACTTCTTTTACGAGAACTGCCTATTTATTTTCAAGTACAACCCAAGTTGAAAAAAATCTTGAAACGTTATTAAACTTTGTACAAGAACCTTATTTTACGGAACAAACAGTTGAAAAGGAAAAAGGAATTATCGGTCAAGAAATTACAATGTATGATGATAATCCGGATTGGAGAAATTACTTTGGATTAATTGAAAATATGTTCCATCATCACCCTGTAAAAATTGATATTGCTGGGACGAAAGAATCTATTGCAAACATTACAGCAGACTTACTTTACACCTGCTATGAAACATTTTATCACCCAAGTAATATGTTACTTTTCGTCGTTGGGGCAATGGATCCTGATAAAATGATGAATTTTATAAAAGATAATCAATCGAAAAAAGAGTTTAAACCTGCAGAGGAAATTTCTCGTCATTTTGAAGATGAACCTGCTACAGTAGCGGAAGAGAAGAAAGTGTTAAAAATGAATGTCCATACGTCTAAATGTTTAGTTGGCTTAAAAGAAGTTAGTCCAAATCGACAAGGAACCGAATTATTAAAGCATGAGTTAACAGTGAATATCATTTTAGACTTACTCTTTGGTAAGAGCTCGAAACATTACAAGCAACTATATGAAGACGGTTTAATTGATGAAACATTTTCTTTTGACTATACAGGTGAAAAAGGCTTTGGTTTTGCAATGATTGGTGGCGATACAGAAAAACCAGATGAATTAGAAGCACAATTAAAGAAGATATTATTCCAATTCCGAAATGAAGCGTTTTACGAAGATGAACTAAATCGAGCTAAAAAGAAAAAGATAGGTTCATTTTTAAGAGCGATCAATTCACCTGAATTTATTGCCAATCAATTTACAAGATACGCTTTTAATGAAATGGATCTTTTTGAAGTAATCCCTCAGTTAGAAAAAATAACATCCGAGGATGTAAAACGTGTTGCGAATGAGATATTAGATGAAAAAGCATTTACTGTTTTTCAAATAGTACCTAAATAGTTTGTTCACCCAACAATAATTGTTTGTATTAGTAAAAGATAAGTTATAATGAGAGAGCGCCTAATTAAGGGGCTCTCTTCATTTTTTCAATTAAAGGATGATGTATTTTGAATAAAACAGCATTACTTATTGGTGCTAGTGGTGGAATAGGGAAGGCGATCGCTTCGCAATTATTAAAAAATGGTTATTTTATTTATTTGCATTATAACAAGAATAAAGATGCAATAGAGGAATTAAAACAGCAATTTGGCGAAGAATCATTAGAAGCGGTTCAAGCTAATTTATCCGATATAAATGGTGTTGATTCGCTAAAAAATCAAATTGGCCAACCAATTCAAACCATTATCTATAATGCGGGTATTAGCTATTACGGGTTAATGACTGATATTTCAAAGGACGATATGGAGGGAATGATTCGTTTACATATTACATCACTCTATGATGTTACAAAAAACTATCTTCCTAATATGATAAAAAATAAAAACGGGAATATTATCGTCATTTCTTCGATTTGGGGTGAGATAGGAGCATCATGTGAAGTGCTGTACTCCATGACAAAAGGAGGTCAACTTGCATTTGTAAAAGCGTTAGCTAAAGAGGTGGCCCCTAGTGGCATTAGAGTAAATGCGGTTTCGCCAGGTGCTATCAATACGCAAATGTTAGACCAATTTTCTACAGAAGAATTAATGGATTTGACGGAAGAAATTCCAATTGGTCGATTAGGATATCCTAGTGAAATAGCTGATGCAGTTTCATTTCTTCTTTCCGATAAGTCTAGCTATATAACTGGTCAAGTTTTATCAGTAAACGGTGGGTGGTATTAAGGAATAATATGGAATAATGTATATTTAATCTTTCTCTACGCATACTAACTTTTGAAGTACAGTATTAAAGGAGGAAGAACAATGTCTGTTTTAGAAAATTGGGATCAATGGAAAGACTTTTTAGGCGATCGTTTACATCATGCTCAATCAGAAGGATTAGATCAAAATACAATTTCGCAATTAGCATTTGAAATTGGTGATTATTTAGCGCAAGAAGTAGAAGCTAAAAACCCACAAGAAAAAGTTTTAGCAGACCTTTGGAGAGTAGCTTCCGAACAAGAACAACATGCAATTGCGAATATGATGGTAAAACTTGTTCAAAACGAAGGGACACTTTAAGAGAGGAGCCAACCTCTCTTTTTTAATGTTGTAGAAGTTGTAGAAATAGAAAATGGAATCTTGACTCCAATATATATTGACTTATTTGCCACTACTATACCCAACAATTCGTTCCGCTTAAGATATTTTCCCTTTACACTTCATATAACGCTTTTTTTCCCATTCTCCGTAAACACATCTGTCTTTAATAATAAAAAACTTTTATTATTTATAACATTTCACTTCCTTATTATTTTGAAATTAGCTATCATAAAGATAAGATTACATACATGAATGCCTCAAATAATATACAAAATAGATAGGAGAGGTAGGATGATCAAAAAAGAGTGGTATTTAGAGTATGAAATAAATAAAAATAGACCTGGATTATTAGGGGATATTTCTTCATTACTGGGGATGCTATCTATTAATATTGTGACCATTAACGGAGTCGATGATTCTAGACGAGGACTACTCCTTTTAAGTGAAACTAATGAACAAATTGTTCGTTTAGAATCAATTTTAAATACAATGGATACGATAAAAGTAACGAAATTAAGAGAACCTAAGCTTCGCGATCGGTTAGCGGTCCGCCATGGGCGTTACATTCAAAGAGATGCCGATGATAAAAAAACTTTTCGTTTCGTTCGAGACGAATTAGGTTTACTCGTCGATTTTATGGCTGAGCTATTTAAACGTCAAGGTCATTTACTCGTAGGGATAAGAGGAATGCCTAGAGTCGGTAAAACAGAATCTATTGTTGCTTCTAGCGTTTGTGCAAATAAAAGATGGCTTTTCGTTTCCAGTACTCTTTTGAAGCAAACTATTCGAAGCCAATTAATTCAAGACGAATATGATGAAAATAATTTGTTCATTATTGATGGAATTGTTTCCACTAAAAGAGCGAACGAGAAGCATTGGCAGTTAGTTAGGGAAATCATGAGCTTGTCTGCAGTGAAAGTAGTAGAGCACCCAGATATTTTTGTACAAAACACAGAGTATAAATTGCAAGATTTTGATTACATTATTGAATTAAGAACGAACCCCGATGAGGAAATTACATATGAACCAGTTCAATCAAATCGGATGTTTGACGAAAACCCGTTTGGAGGATTTGATTTTTAATATTTGGAAGGTGTTACCAATTGACAGAACTAGGCAGTCGATTAAAAGAAGCTAGAATAGCAAAAGATATGTCATTAGATGATTTACAAGCAGTAACGAAAATACAAAAAAGATATTTAGTCGGGATAGAAGAAGGTAACTATTCCATGATGCCAGGAGCTTTTTATGTGCGTGCTTTTATTAAGCAGTACGCGGAGGCAGTTGGTTTAGAGCCTGATGAAATTTTTGAACAATATAAATCAGACATTCCTGTAAATGTAAATCAAGATATCCCTGAAAAGTTATCAAGGGTAAAATCAAGAAGACATTTACCGAAGGATGATTCGAAAATTGTTCAACTATTACCTAAATTATTATTAATACTAGGAGCAATTGTACTATTAGTAGTATTTTGGCAATTTCTCCAAAAGTCAGGCAATAACGCAACGGATAATAATAACGATGTGGACAGTGGATTACGTGTTGAACGAGAAACAAACCCAGAAGTAATTGACACACAACCAGATTCCAAAGATGAAGAAGAAAATACGGAAGAAGAGCCAACTCCAGAGGAAGAAGAGGAAGTGGGGGGCCAAGGGGAACTTCAATTAACAAACCAATCTGGACGTCACTACACATATACGCTAACTGGGACGGAAAGCTTTAACGTCGAATTAAATGCTACTGGTAGACCGTGGCTTCAAGTTGAAAATTTCGCAGGAAACGTGTTTTTAAGTAGAACTCTTGAAGAGGGAGAAAGTGAACAATTTGATTTCTCCAATGAGGAAGGGATTTACTTTAACATAGGTAATGTCACATTTCTAACTCTAACGATAAATGGTGAGCCTTTTGAGTTTCCTGATGGAGGAATTACACAAGGAATTAGAATTCAATTTGAGAAAGAAGAGCAACAGTAAAAAGTCATCTTTTTAGGATGGCTTTTTTCTTAGTTTTAATATGATAAAGTGTGTTTTATGGCGATAATAGAAATGGAGTCACCATTCTCTTTTTTTTAATCATCAAGTACATAGGAAAGATTAGACAAAATGACAAACATCTTGTATAGTTTAAAGGCAGATTAGGTTAGGAGGAATCACTGTGAACTTACCAAATAAAATTACCGTATCACGAATTTTACTAATTCCAATATTTTTAATTATAATGCTTGCTCCCTTAGATTGGGGTACGCTCCAAATCGGGGATGTCCTTATTCCCTATACACATCTTGTAGGTGCAGTCATTTTTATTTTTGCATCTGTAACGGATTGGGTCGATGGATATTACGCTAGAAAGCTAAACTTAGTTACAAATTTAGGGAAGTTTTTAGACCCTCTAGCAGACAAGCTATTAGTTTCAGCCGCGCTGATTACACTAGTTGAATTAGAAATGGCACCTGCTTGGATAGTAATCATTATTATAAGCAGAGAGTTTGCAGTGACAGGCTTACGTCTTGTTTTAGCTGGAGAGGGAGAAGTTGTTGCTGCGAATATGTTAGGGAAGATTAAAACATGGGCACAAATAGTAGCTATTTCAGCTTTGCTATTACATAATATTCCTTTTGAATTTATCGGAGTCCCTTTTGATAGAATAGCCTTATGGGTAGCGATGATATTTACCATCATTTCAGGGTGGGACTATTTTTATAAGAACCGTACAGCACTTATTAATTCAAAATAATAAGGTTGTATAACTTAGAAGGGGTAGGGTCTGTATGAACAAAAATGCTGAAATTATCGCAGTAGGTTCAGAATTGTTATTAGGTCAAATATGTAATACAAACGCACAATTCCTTTCAAAAGAACTAGCTCAGCTTGGTATTAACGTATATTTTCATACGGTCGTAGGAGATAATGCAGACCGATTAAAGCATGCGATTGAAATTGCTAAAAAAAGGTCAAATCTAATCATATTTACTGGTGGTTTAGGTCCTACTAAAGATGATTTAACGAAAGAAACAATCGCATCAATTCTAGGAAAAAAACTAGTGATGGATGAGGAAGCTTTGTTTTCAATTAAAGAATATTTTCAAAAAACAAAAAGAGTAATGACGGAAAATAATAAAAAGCAAGCACTGGTCCTCGAAGGTTCTCACGTGCTTCCAAATGATTACGGAATGGCACCAGGAATGGTTGTGGAAGAGGCGGGTTATACTTATATGCTATTACCTGGACCGCCCAAAGAATTGCAACCGATGTTTCTATCATATGGAAAACTATCATTAGCTTCGAAAGTGGATGTTAGTGAACATATTATTTCGAGAGTATTACGTTTTTTCGGAATAGGGGAATCCCAATTAGAAACTGAAATTGAATCGTTAATTGATTCTCAAACTAATCCAACGATAGCACCACTTGCTGGAGATCATGAAGTAACACTTAGGATTACAGCGAAACATCAATCAATCGATAAAGCGAATGAGCTATTAAATAATACGGAAAAAGATATTTTATCTATAGTTGGAGAATTTCACTACGGATATAATGACGACACCATCTTTTCTGTATTATTTCAAAAGCTAAAACAGTTAAATGTTTCTATTAGTAGTGCTGAAAGTTTAACTGGAGGAATGTTTGGAGAAGAAATAACACAATTTTCTGGTGCATCTTCCATATTTGATGGGGCTGTTGTTTGTTACACAAATGAAGTAAAAGAAAAAGTATTAGGTGTATCAAGCAATGTTTTATCAGAATATGGAGCAGTAAGTGAACAGTGCGCTAGCTCATTAGCAAACGGAATTAAATCATTAATGAATACGGATATCGGAATAAGCTTTACTGGAGTAGCTGGACCAAGCGATTTAGATGGGAAACCAGTCGGAACGGTATTTATCGGAATGTCTTTGCCAGATGGTAAAACGATTGTTAAACAGTTGAATATTCCTGGTACTAGGGAAGGTATTCGGATACGAACAGTAAAATACGGTTGTTTTTATTTATTAAAAGAATTAATGCATAGAAATGCTTGAGCGGTTTAAAATCGTTTCAAGCATTTTATCGTTTAACTAATGCAAAATTAAAAAATTGAATGCCGAAAATAATTTTTATAAGCTCAAATTTAAAATTTTGGAATAGAAAAAAGTATTTTTGATAACAATTTCAAAAAAAAAAGCGAATAAACGTTCGTTTTTTAGTTGCTAAAAACAGAAAAAAAAGGTATAGTATTAATAGTTTGATAGAGAAAAAGGAGGAAATTTCGTGAGTGATCGTAAAGCTGCCTTAGATATGGCGTTAAAACAAATAGAAAAACAATTTGGTAAAGGATCTATTATGAAGTTGGGGGAGCAAACAGATCGTAAAATTTCAACATCCCCAAGTGGATCTTTAGCTCTTGATATTGCTTTAGGTGCTGGTGGTTATCCTAAAGGAAGAATAATTGAAATATACGGACCAGAATCATCTGGTAAAACGACTGTTGCTCTTCATGCTATTGCGGAAGTTCAAATGAATGGTGGACAAGCAGCGTTTATTGATGCAGAGCATGCGTTAGATCCTGATTATGCACAAAAGTTAGGTGTAAACATTGATGAATTACTGTTATCTCAGCCTGATACTGGAGAACAAGCTCTAGAAATAGCGGAAGCGTTAGTTCGTAGTGGTGCTGTTGATATTCTAGTAGTTGACTCAGTTGCAGCTCTAGTTCCAAAAGCGGAAATTGAAGGTGAAATGGGAGACTCCCACATCGGTCTTCAAGCCCGCTTAATGTCCCAAGCTCTACGTAAATTATCTGGTTCTATTAATAAATCGAAAACTATTGCTATTTTCATTAACCAAATTCGTGAAAAAGTAGGAGTTATGTTTGGAAACCCAGAAACAACTCCTGGTGGACGTGCCTTAAAGTTTTATTCATCTGTACGTTTAGAAGTACGACGTGCTGAACAATTAAAACAAGGCGGCGACGCAGTAGGTAATAAAACGAAGATTAAAGTAGTGAAGAATAAAATAGCTCCACCATTTAAAACGGCTGAAGTGGATATTATGTACGGAGAAGGTATTTCAAAAGAAGGCGAGCTTATCGATATGGCATCTGAATTAGATATTATTCAGAAGAGCGGTTCTTGGTATTCTTATAACGAAGATCGAATCGGTCAAGGTCGTGAAAATGCGAAACAGTTTCTAAAGGAAAACAAACACATTATGGAAGAAGTATCGAAAAAATTGCGTGACCATTTTGCTTTAGATAAAGACGTAGTAGTACCTGCAGATACTGAAGAAGATCAAGAAGAATTTACTTTATAAGTTAAGTAATCAGGACATCTATAAGTAGGTGTCCTTTTCTGTTATTGATAAGACATAAAAGTTGTCTTTATTACAATGTTTTCCATTATATTAAACATAAAAATAAAATTAATACAAAATATTTTTCAAAAGCTGGCATGTTTTCTGTAATTATGACGTATTTTAGTAATTTCTGTATGAGGACAGGCTTGACAATGAAAATTTACACATTTACAATTAAAATGTATATTTTACATTTTGTTAGAATAAAAGAGCTATAAAAAGCTAAAAGCCTTAGAGCAGTATATTGAAAGATGAAACAATGTACATGCCGACAAATGAAATCTAGCAAGAAACAATTTCATAGCAAGAGGAGGTGGCATTATGGAAGCATTAATACCTATCATCTCCGCTTTGCTTGGTCTAGTCGTCGGTGCAGTTGTTGGCTTTTATGTTCGTAAAACCATTGCTGAACAACGAATTTTAGGAGCGAAAAATGCAGCGGAACAAATTGTCGAAGAGGCAAATAGGGAAGCTGAGTCGTTGAAAAAAGAAGCGTTACTCGAAGCAAAGGATGAAATTCACAAACTTCGCACGGATGCAGAACAAGATATTCGTGAACGTAGAAACGAACTACAAAAACAAGAAAATCGTTTAATGCAAAAAGAAGAGAATCTCGATCGTAAAGATGAAACGTTAGACAAGCGAGAAGAAACCCTTGAAAAACGTGAAGATTCTCTAAACGAGAGACAACAGCATATTGAAGAATTAGAAAGCAAAGTGGAAGAGATGGTGCGCAAACAGCAATCTGAGCTAGAACGCATTTCGGCTTTAACTCGTGATGAAGCAAGAGCAATCATTATCGATCGGGTTGAAAATGAGCTTTCTCATGATATTGCCCTAATGGTAAAAGAAAGTGAAAATAGGGCAAAAGAAGAAGCGGATAAAAAGGCAAAAGAGGTTCTATCTTTAGCTATCCAACGATGTGCTGCTGACCATGTGGCAGAAACAACGGTTTCCGTTGTAAACTTGCCTAACGATGAGATGAAAGGCCGAATTATTGGTCGTGAAGGTCGAAACATCCGTACACTTGAAACACTAACAGGAATTGATTTAATTATTGATGATACTCCTGAAGCTGTTATTCTTTCTGGATTTGACCCAATTCGTCGAGAAACTGCTCGTATGGCTTTAGATAAGCTAGTACAAGATGGAAGAATCCATCCTGCCCGTATCGAAGAAATGGTTGAAAAATCACGTCGTGAAGTAGATGAGTTTATTAGGGAGGCTGGGGAGCAAACAACATTTGAAGTTGGTGTTCACGGCTTACATCCTGATTTAATCAAAATACTTGGTAGGTTGAAATTCCGTACAAGCTACGGTCAAAACGTGTTAAAACATTCGATGGAAGTTGCATTCTTATCTGGTTTAATGGCAGCGGAACTCGGTGAAGATGAAACGCTTGCTCGTCGTGCTGGTTTACTACATGATATCGGTAAAGCTATTGATCATGAAGTAGAAGGAAGTCACGTTGAAATAGGTGTTGAACTTGCTACAAAGTATAAAGAACATCCAGTTGTAATTAACAGTATTGCTTCCCATCATGGTGATTCTGAACCTACGTCTATTATTGCGGTATTAGTGGCAGCGGCTGATGCACTATCAGCAGCAAGACCAGGTGCTCGTAGTGAGACGTTAGAAAATTACATTCGTAGATTAGAGAAATTAGAAGAGATTTCCGAGTCTTATGAAGGTGTAGAAAAATCATTTGCAATACAAGCTGGACGTGAAGTTCGCATCATGGTGAAACCAGATTCGATTGATGATTTAGAAGCTCATCGACTTGCGAGAGATATTCGTAAACGCATCGAAGAAGAACTAGATTATCCAGGTCACATAAAAGTAACAGTTATTCGTGAAACGAGAGCTGTAGAATACGCAAAATAAAGTGGTGGATTTCCGCCACTTTATTTTTTTCTGCGCTTAGGAAAAGATAATACGTAAATGTGGAGGATAACTTCTAATGAGATGTTGTTCGGTTAAACTTCTACCCGACCAATTCAGTTCGTCGGAGCGATACGTCTCCGCTTTTCTTTGTCTAGCTCCGGCGGCTTGGCCCTCGAGTCATAAGCCAGTCACTTCCGGTGGGCAAAGAGCGCCCACCTGCAGCGCCTGTCTTATGCTTGTCGGGCCAGAGCGAGCCGCCTCCGCTTTTCTTTGTCTAGCTCCGGCGCATTGACCCTATCAAACTTCCCAGTCCGTCCGTACGATAAGTCAACATCAACTCGCTTTACAGCTCGTTGTGTTTCCTTTATCTCCTACCGGACTAGTCCAGTTTGTACGGGTCAGAGCGATGCGCCTCTGCATTTCTATTTGATAATTACTTTATTGTATGCCAAACTATAAAAAACAAAGCATTACATAGAAGGAAGGACATTGATCTATATGAAAATATTGTTTATTGGGGATGTAGTTGGTTCGCCAGGAAGAGACATGGTGAAAGAGTACGTACCTAAATTAAGAAATAAATATAAACCAGATGTAACAATTGTGAATGGAGAAAATGCTGCTGGTGGAAAAGGAATAACGGAAAAGATTTATCAAGGTTTTTTAGAAGCCGGTGCGCAAGTTATCACTTTAGGTAATCATTCATGGGATAATCGAGAAATATTTGATTTTATAGATGATGCGAAATATTTAATAAGACCCGCTAACTTTCCAGAAGGAAACCCTGGAAAAGGGATTGTATATGTACCTTTTGGTAGTAAGGAAATTGCGATCATTAACCTCCAAGGTAGAGCTTTTCTTCCTCCGATTGATTGTCCATTTTTAAAAGCGGATGAACTAGTAAAAGAAGCGAAAAAAAGAACCCCTTATATTTTTGTTGATTTTCACGGTGAGGCTACAAGTGAAAAACAAGCTATAGGTTGGTATTTAGACGGCAGAGTAAGCGCAGTAGTAGGTACACATACACATGTACAAACAAATGACAATCGCATTTTGCCTGACGGTACCGCATATATTACGGATGTAGGCATGACAGGTCCTTATGACGGAATATTAGGCATGGACCGTGAAGTAGTACTAAAAAGATTTTTAACCGCCTTACCTGTTAGATTTGAAGTGTCAAAAGGAAGAACACAATTGAATGGCGTCATTATAGAACTGGATAAGAAAGATGGAAAGGCGAAATCTATTAATCCAATCATCATTAATGATGACCATATTTTCTTTGAATAGCACAGTTATTCGAAAATTATAAAAATTAAACATATACAAGCAGGAATACATTTCTAAATCTCTGAATATAGTATCAATGAAATTATTTTCAGTAATTGTACTCTACAATAAGTCACGGATACTGTAATGTAAGGAGGAACTAGAAATGGAGATATTAAAGGTTTCAGCCAAGTCCAACCCTAACTCTGTAGCAGGAGCTCTTGCAGGTGTATTAAGAGAAAGAGGTGCTGCAGAAATTCAGGCAATTGGTGCAGGTGCACTAAACCAAGCGGTAAAAGCAGTTGCAATTGCAAGAGGATTTGTAGCGCCAAGTGGAGTAGATTTAATTTGCATCCCCGCCTTTACAGACATATTAATTGATGGGGAAGAACGGACTGCTATAAAACTCATTGTGGAACCGAGATAAAATCTTTACGTAGCCTGTTTGCGTCATGCAAACAGGCTGATTTTATGCCCAGATGTAATACTGCCTAAAAGACGGTACCGCGAAAGCAAACGAGTCAACCAAGTGAACCGACAAACTCTAACGGCAGTGTATTTTCAAAGTAGATGCAAGCCAAAATTTTGCACCACCACAGTATGAATATGAAAATAGGCTATGACTATCGTTAATAACGATAACCGTGAGTGGAACGCAGCGGAGGGAACTTGACTCCTGCGGGAGACGCGTGAGCCTTGAGACCTCTTCGAGAGCGAAGCGTAGGAGGAGGCTCAAGCCACGCCCGCGGAAAGCAAGTTCCCGTAGCGAAGTGAAACGGACAAACTTCAAACCGCTAACCTATTTTCGAAGTAGGATTATTATTATTTAGGAGAGATACAATGAACACAAAAATTTTTGATGCACATAGTGATGTACTTTATAAAATGTGGTTAGACCCAACCATTTCATTTCATAACAGTCCTCAATTGCACATAACTTCACAACAATTAAAATCTAGCGGATCAAAAATACAATGTTTCGCTATTTACGTACCAGAAAACGTAAAAATTCATGCGTTTGAAGTTGCAATTCAAATGATTGATATTTTCTATGAAAAAATAATAAACAAAACTCCAAACTTAAAACTAATACGTACGAAAGAAGATATCAATCACTTAAAAGAAGAGGAAATAGGAGCTATTCTCACGCTGGAAGGGTGTGAATCAATAGGTTCTAGTATAGAGCGTTTAAGGGCATTGTACCGCCTTGGAGTTAGTTCGATAGGTCTTACATGGAACTTTGCTAATGAAGTAGCTGACGGCGTTCTAGAAAGAAGAGGTGCTGGGCTAACGAACTTCGGAAGAGAAGTAGTGTTAGAAAACAATAAACATAACATATGGACAGATGTTTCTCACCTTTCAGAAATAGGTTTCTGGGAAGTAATGGAATTAGGTAATCACGTTATTGCCTCACATTCAAACGTAAAAGAAATTTGTAATCATCCGAGGAATTTAACGAACGAACAAATAAAGATGTTAATAGAAAAAGACGGGGTTATCGGTATAACATTTGTTCCGCCCTTTTTAGTAGAAAATGGAAATGCAACTGTATTTGATATTATAAAGCATATTGATCATGTATGTGCACTAGGCGGAGAAAATAATGTTGGGTTTGGCTCTGACTTTGATGGCATCACAGAAACTGTTCAAGGATTAAGTACCTTTTCAGAATATGAGAATTTAATTAATATTCTATTAAATTATTATACTGATACACAAGTTCAAAAGTTTTTATTTGACAATTTCGTTAGAAAATTCCCAGGAAACTAGAAAAATACAGTAAACAGGGAGCGCTTTCATACTTTTCTAAAAAAATTTCTAATTTTTTCAAAGAAATTCATACAAAGTATTGTATTTTTAAAAGAATAGGTCTAAAATGAAAGCGTTTAGTACATATCCAATATTCAATACAAACTTAATTTTTTGAATTATTAAGCGTAATTTATAGTTATTTAATTGGAAAAGTGCTACACTATTGATGAATCATTTTAAAATAATTTTGAATGTATTTTTAAAGGGGTGTAAGTCACATGATCAATCAACTTTCATGGAAAGTTGGAGGGCAACAAGGGGAAGGTATCGAAAGTACTGGTGAGATATTTTCCATCGCGCTAAACAGACTAGGATACTACTTATATGGTTATCGCCATTTCTCTTCACGTATTAAAGGTGGTCATACGAATAATAAAATTCGTGTAAGTACAACACAAGTTCGTTCTATTTCAGACGATCTTGATATATTAGTAGCCTTTGACCAAGAGACAATTGATGTAAACTATCATGAATTACGTCAAGGTGGGGTAGTCCTTGCTGATGCAAAGTTTAAACCAACAATTCCTGAAGACGGAAAAGCGACTTTGTATGCGGTTCCATTTACAGAAATTGCATCTGAATTAGGAACTTCTTTAATGAAGAACATGGTTGCTGTTGGTGCTTCTGCTGCAATTTTAGACCTTGATATCGAATCTTTCCGTGTAGTAGTTCAGGAAATTTTCGGACGTAAAGGGGAACAAATTGTAGAAAAGAATATGGAAGCGATTAAAGCTGGGGAACAATATGTTAAGTCTCAATCAGAAGATGTTCCTTTAATGAAATTAGAAAAAGCTGATGGAAAACAACGTTTGTTTATGATTGGAAACGATGCGATTGCTCTAGGTGCTGTAGCGGCAGGATCTCGCTTTATGCCTGCTTACCCAATCACACCAGCTTCTGAAATTATGGAATACTTAATCAAGAAATTACCTGATTTTGGTGGAACTGTTATTCAGACAGAAGATGAGATTGCAGCTTGTACGATGGCAATCGGTGCAAACTATGCTGGTGTTCGTGCTTTAACTGCATCTGCTGGACCTGGTTTATCATTAATGATGGAAGCTATCGGTCTTTCTGGAATGACAGAAACTCCTCTAGTAGTAGTTGATACTCAACGTGGTGGTCCAAGTACAGGATTACCTACTAAAATAGAACAATCTGATTTAATGGCAATGATTTACGGTACTCACGGTGAAATTCCTAAAGTAGTTATTGCACCAAGTACAGTCCAAGAAGCTTTTCTTGATACAGTAGAAGCGTTTAACATTGCAGAAGAATATCAATGCCCGGTTATTTTACTAACAGATCTGCAATTATCATTAGGTAAACAAACAGTAGAACCATTAGATTATAATAATGTAGAAATAAGACGTGGTAAGTTAGTAACAGAAGAGTTACCAGAAGCTGAAAATAAAGCATATTTTAAACGATATGAAGTAACAGAAGATGGAGTTTCTCCGCGTGTTATTCCAGGTATGAAAAATGGAATCCATCACGTTACTGGTGTTGAGCATGATGAAACAGGTAAACCTTCAGAGGTTGCTGGAAATCGTCAAGCACAAATGGATAAACGTTTACGTAAGTTAAACAACATTAAGTTCAATAATCCTATCCATGTACATGCACCTCATGAAGAACCCGATGTTTTAATAGTAGGATTTAACTCTACTAGAGGAACAATCGAAGAAGCAATGGGAAGATTGGAAAATGACGGTGTGAAAGTAAACCATGCTCAAGTTCGTTTAATCCATCCATTCCCGACGGAAGAATTGCTTCCATATGTGAAAGCAGCGAAAAAAGTGTTTGTTGTGGAATACAACGCTACAGGGCAATTAACAAGCATTCTAAAGATGAATGTTGGACATGCTGAGAAAATAAGTAGCATCTTGAAGTATGATGGAGATCCATTCTTACCGAAAGAAATTCACGCGAAGTGCAAGGAGCTGTTATAAATGGCAACATTTAAAGATTTTCGTAATAGTGTAAAACCTAACTGGTGTCCTGGTTGCGGAGACTTCTCCGTACAAGCAGCTATCCAACGTGCAGCAGCAAATGTTGGTCTTGTTCCAGAAGAATTAGCAGTAATTTCTGGTATTGGTTGTTCAGGACGTATTTCTGGATATATTAATTCATACGGATTCCATGGTATTCATGGACGTTCACTACCAATCGCTCAAGGTGTAAAAATGGCTAATAAAGATTTAACTGTTATTGCATCTGGTGGTGACGGAGATGGGTTTGCAATTGGACTAGGTCATACTATCCATGCCATTCGTCGTAATATTGACGTAACTTATATCGTAATGGATAACCAAATTTACGGTTTAACGAAAGGTCAAACATCTCCTCGTAGTGATGTAGGTTTTAAAACAAAATCTACACCACAAGGTTCAATTGAATCTTCCTTATCTGTAATGGAAATGGCTCTAACAGCTGGTGCTACATTTGTTGCACAAAGTTTCTCTACAGATTTAAAAGATTTAACAGCGCTAATTGAAAAAGGAATTCAACATAAAGGTTTCTCTTTAATTAACGTTTTCAGTCCATGTGTAACATATAACAAAGTAAACACGTATGACTGGTTTAAAGAAAACTTAACAAAGTTAAATGATATTGAAGGTTATGACCCGCATAACAAAGTTAAGGCAATGCAAACGTTAATGGAACATAACGGATTAGTTACTGGATTAATCTATCAAAATACGGAACAAAAATCTTATCAAGATCTTGTTCATGGGTATAGTGAAACTCCATTAGCAACATCAAACATTGAATTAACAGAAGAACAATTTAATAAACTAGTTAAAGAATTCATGTAACAACGATAACCCATCTTACCTAAATAGTAAGATGGGTTTTTCAACTTTTACTATCGTGATTTTACAAAAGCTCTGCACATTCACTACCAAAACTAGCTTCCAATGATTATAGTAATGTCGATGTTTTATTAGTGAAACTCATTATATGGACATATTTTTACAACTATCCTTTTACGGTTGTTTAGTTTAGGATAAAATTATATACTATGATAATGTAGTGTTTGTTTGGTTATAAGGAAAGGAGTTTCAAAATGAACGAGAAACAAAGGTTAGAATCGCAACAAATTGCAACAAAAAATCCATCGGACAAAAAATCCGAAAAGGACTATAGTAAATTTTTTGAAAGTGTTTATGTCGCTCCTTCTTTGAAAGATGCAAAAAAACGTGGAAAAGAAGAAGTAAAGTACCATAAAGATTTTAGTATATCTCAAGAATTTCATGGCTTAGGACAAGGCAAGAAGTTTTATATTAGAACTTATGGTTGCCAAATGAACGAGCATGATACGGAAGTGATGGCTGGTATTTTTCTAGAATTAGGTTATGAACCAACAGACGGTGTGGAAGACGCTGACGTCATTCTACTAAATACTTGTGCAATCCGTGAAAATGCTGAAAATAAGGTGTTCGGTGAGCTTGGTCATTTAAAACATTTGAAAAGTGAAAAGCCAGATCTTTTGATAGGTGTTTGTGGTTGTATGTCGCAAGAGGAATCAGTTGTAAATAAAATTCTTAAAACCTACCAACAAGTTGATATGATTTTCGGTACACATAATATTCATCGTCTTCCTAATATTTTAAATGAAGCTTATATGTCTAAAGAAATGGTCGTAGAAGTATGGTCTAAAGAAGGGGATGTCATTGAGAATCTCCCTAAAGTACGTAAAGGTAATATTAAAGCTTGGGTCAATATTATGTACGGGTGTGATAAATTCTGTACGTATTGTATTGTTCCTTATACACGCGGAAAAGAGCGTAGTAGACGTCCAGAAGATATTATTCAGGAAGTACGCCATTTAGCTGCACAAGGTTATAAAGAAATTACTCTTCTTGGCCAAAACGTTAATGCTTATGGTAAAGACTTTGAAGACAGAAAATACGGTTTAGGCGACCTTATGGACGAAATTCGTAAAATTGATATTCCTAGAATCCGTTTCACGACTAGTCACCCAAGAGATTTTGACGATCACTTAATAGAAGTGTTAGGTAAAGGCGGTAACTTATTAGATCACATCCATTTACCAGTACAATCAGGTAGTTCAGAAATATTGAAAATAATGGCTCGTAAATATAGTCGTGAGCAATATTTAGAACTTGTTCGTAAGATTAAGGAAGCAATGCCGAACGCTTCTCTAACTACTGATATTATTGTAGGGTTCCCTAACGAGACGGAGGAACAGTTCGAAGAAACACTTTCCTTATATCGTGAAGTTGAATTTGATTCTGCTTATACGTTTATTTATTCACCACGTGAAGGTACACCAGCTGCTAAAATGAAAGATAATGTACCAATGGAAGTGAAAAAAGAGCGTCTACAAAGGTTAAACGCTATCGTTAATGAGATTTCAGCTAAAAAACTTAAAGAATATGAAGGTAAAATTGTTAATGTGCTTGTAGAAGGAGAAAGTAAGAAAAATCCCGAAGTACTTTCAGGCTATACAGAAAAGAGTAAATTAGTAAACTTCAGAGCACCTAAATCTGCTATTGGGCAAATAGTATCTGTGAAAATTACAGAAGCAAAAACATGGACATTAAATGGGGAAATGGTTGAACAACCAGTTGAGGTGAAATAAAATGGCGAAATATACAAAACAAGAAATAATTACAAAGGCAAGAGAATTAGCAACAATGATTTCAGAAACAGAAGAAGTTGAATTTTTTACAAAAGCGGAAGAAAAAATTAATGAAAATCAAAAAGTAAAAGAAATGATTGCTAGTGTGAAAAGTTTACAAAAACAAGCTGTAAACTTTCAACATTATGGGAAAGAATCAGCTTTAGAAAAAACGGAAGCAAAATTAGACAACTTATTACAAGAAATTGACGAGATTCCAATTGTTCAAGATTTCAAAGAGTCTCAAAAGGAAGTTAATGATTTATTGCAATTAGTTGCGTCTACCATTACAAAAACGGTAACGGATGAGATCATAAAAACAACTGGTGGAGATGTCCTCCGTGGAGAAACAGGATCATTCGTTCGTAATAGTTCAGGAAGTAGCTGTAATTAATATTTTAAAGGTGAGAGGAATCCATTCCTTTCGCCTTTTTTATTTTTTAAACTGTTTTAAAATCACCTTTCTTTCCTCATTAAATGGCCTTGATGAAAAGTAAAGGTTCGCACCTTCTTACATAGCTTGAAAAAATAGGCACATTTTCTATTATAGCTGCATACAATGAAGTATACGTATTTCTGAAATGATTTTATTTTGAGTATACGGGAATTTAAAAGCACAATAGTCATTTAACCCGCATAGGATGAAATGAACATTGTATTGAGGAGGGTGCATACTCGAATGGCTGACTACAGAGAAATAATTACGAAAGCTGTCACAGGTAAAGGTAGAAAGTTTACGCAGTCTACACATACGATTAAACCTGCACATCGTCCTACTAGCATTTTAGGTTGTTGGGTTATCAACCATAAATATAATGCAAAAAAGGTAGGAGACGCAGTCGAAGTGAAAGGAACATACGACATTAATACGTGGTTCTCTCATAGCGACAATACAAAGACAGAAGTAGTGACAGAGACAGTTTCTTACACTGATGTTGTGAAGCTTAAATACAGAGATGAAAACAGTTTAGGTGATGAAATTGAAGTAGTCGCTCGTGTTTTACAACAGCCAAATTGCTTAGAGGCTAGTATTGCTGATAACGGTGATAGCGTAACAGTACAAGTAGAGAGAGAATTTTTAGCAGAAGTAATAGGTGAAACAAAAGTATGTGTAGAAGTTCATCCAGACGCTTTATCAGAAGAAACTGATTGGGATGTTGACGATGAAGAATTTGAAGAATTAAATCCAGACTTTATTGTGGATGGGTATGAAGAATAGTCAAAAAGCTAGGGAGATTACTTCCTAGTTTTTTTCTTTTGTTAAGGATGCGATATTGTTCAGGAAGTACATGACTATTTAAGTAATTCGTCGAAATATGTTATAATTGATTAGAATAACAGAACGAATATTTATTATTAGTTGGGGGTTTACGATGGCAGCTTATACGCCAATGATTCAACAATACTTAAAGGTAAAGGCAGACTATGAAGATGCCTTTTTATTTTTTCGACTTGGTGATTTTTATGAAATGTTCTTTGAAGATGCTATAAAAGCATCTCAAGAATTGGAAATTACGTTAACAAGTAGAGAAGGTGGCGGAGATGAGAAAATTCCGATGTGTGGGGTTCCTTATCATTCTGCACCTAACTATATTGAACAATTAATTGAAAAAGGATATAAAGTAGCAATTTGTGAACAAGTAGAAGATCCTAAACAGGCGAAAGGAGTAGTAAAGAGAGAAGTAGTTCAGCTTATTACTCCTGGTACTGTTATGGATGGAAAAGGACTAACGGATAAGCAAAATAACTTTTTATTGTCTACAACACAGTTTGAAGATAATACACTTGGTTTTACTTATGCAGATTTATCAACTGGTGAAATTTATGTAACAGTATTAACGGGTGGTATGAATCAATTATCGAATGAGGTTTATTCAATCGGTGGGAAAGAAATAGTTGTTGCACCAAATTTTAATACAGAATCTTTACTACCTTTACAGGAACGAATGTCTTTAACTATTTCTTATGAGGAAAACTGTGAACCTTTAAACAATATGCTTCCTATTACAGAAGTACTAGAACAAGAAAAACTAAAAGTTACAGTAAATAGACTTCTTCATTATTTAGTAAAAACGCAAAAAAGAAGTTTGGATCATTTACAACCAGCTCAATTTTTTCAAATAGACGAGTTTATGAAAATGGATTTATATTCTAAGCGTAACTTAGAACTTACAGAAACAATTCGTTCGAAAGGTAAAAAAGGATCGTTATTATGGTTGTTAGACCAAACGGTTACAGCAATGGGTGGAAGGTTATTAAAACAATGGATTGACCGACCACTTATAGACTTAAAAGTAATTACGTACCGCCAGGAAATGGTTGAAGTACTAATAGAACAATTTTTTGCTAGAGAAGAAATTAGAGAACTATTAAAACAAGTTTACGATTTAGAAAGGCTAGCTGGAAGAGTGGCTTTTGGTAACGTGAATGGTAGAGATTTAGTTCAATTAAGAAAATCTCTTCAACAAATACCAATTTTGAAAGAAAAGTTAACGGAACTACCGGCTAATATGGACGAGCTCCTTCAAAAGATGGATGATTGTGAAGAGTTAGCCAATCTCCTGCAAAATAGTTTACTAGAACAACCTTCTATCTCAGTTAAAGAAGGAAACATTATTAAAGATGGGTATAATGAGGATTTAGACCGATACCGTGATGCTAGAAGAAACGGGAAAACTTGGATAGCAGAGTTAGAGAAAAGAGAACGAGAAGTTACTGGCATTAAATCATTAAAGATCGGATACAACCGAATTTTTGGTTACTACATTGAGGTCACTAGAGCTAACATTCACTTATTAGAAGAAGACAGATATGAACGAAAACAGACATTAGCGAATGCTGAACGGTATATAACAGAAGAACTGAAGGAAAAAGAAACATTAATTTTAGAAGCAGAAGAAAAAATAATTCAGCTGGAATATGATTTATTTGTAAGTTTAAGAGAAAAAGTAAAAACATTTATTCCGAGAGTACAGCTTCTAGCAAAAGCAGTTAGTGAATTAGATGTACTGCAATGTTTTGCGACAATAAGTGAAGAGCGTCAATATGTTCGTCCTGAGTTTAGCCCGGAAAGAGTTTTAGCGATAACGGACGGCAGACATCCAGTCGTTGAAAAAGTATTAAATTCGAACGAATATGTTCCGAACGATTGTTTCATGAACAACGAACGAGAAATATTACTTATTACTGGACCGAATATGTCTGGTAAAAGTACGTTTATGCGTCAAATTGCTTTAACAGCTATTTTGGCACAAATAGGTTGCTTTGTACCTGCGAAATCAGCAGTGTTACCTATTTTCGACCAAATTTTCACGAGGATTGGAGCAGCGGACGATTTAATATCTGGACAAAGTACGTTCATGGTAGAAATGTTGGAGGCGCGCAATGCGATTGTTCATGCAACGCAAAATAGTTTAATTTTATTTGATGAAATTGGCCGAGGTACATCTACGTATGATGGAATGGCGTTAGCGCAATCTTTAATCGAATATATACACAATAAAATAGGGGCAAAAACATTATTTTCGACCCACTACCATGAGTTAACGTCACTAGAAACTGCTTTAGGGAAGCTGCTCAATATTCATGTGAGTGTCGTAGAGAAAAATGGAAAAGTAGTATTCCTTCATAAGATGAAAGAAGGGCCTGCTGATAAAAGTTACGGTATTCATGTAGCGGAATTAGCTAACTTACCAAAAGAAGTAATTGTTAGAGCTGCGGAAATATTAAAAGCATTGGAAACGCCAAGTAGCGAGAAAAGTCCAAAAATACAAGAGGGAACGAAAGTTTTTGAAGATGATAGCCAACTATCCTTTTTTGAAATGAATGATAGTAAGTCTAAAACAAGTACACCAACTATCGCGAAAAAAGAGCAAGAAATTATTCAAACAATAAAAAATATAGATATATTAGACATGACACCTATGCAAGCACTAAATCAACTATACGAATTGCATAAGGTGCTAAAAAAGTAGGAGGGAAAAGTAGTGGGGAAAATCATCCAGCTCAACGAACAGTTATCAAATAAAATAGCAGCTGGAGAAGTAGTCGAACGTCCGGCCTCTGTTGTAAAGGAACTAGTAGAAAATGCAATTGATGCAAATTCAACCATTATTCAAATTGAATTAGAAGAAGCTGGACTAACGAAGATTCGCATATTAGATAATGGAGATGGAATGGAAGAGGACGATGTTGCTAAAGCATTTTATCGTCATGCTACTAGTAAAATAAAAGATGAAAATGATCTTTTTCGTATTAGAACACTAGGATTCCGTGGAGAAGCATTGCCAAGTATTGCTTCTGTTTCAATATTTGAGCTAACGACGAGCACTGGTGAAGAAGCTGGAACTTATGTGAAATTAAAAGGCGGTATAGTTGAACTTACCGAGCCTTCTAATGCTCGTAAAGGTACAGATATTACAGTATCTCACTTATTTTACAATACACCTGCTCGTTTAAAGTATATGAAAACAATAAATACAGAGCTCGGTAATATTACAGATATCGTGTACAGGTTGGCGTTGGCTCATCCGGAAATTGCATTTCGTTTGTCACATAATGGGAAAAAAATATTCTCCACGAACGGAAATGGACAAACATTGCATGTATTAGCTTCCATTTATGGAATGTCTATTGCGAAAAAAATGATTCCGATCGACATATCATCACTAGATTTTAAAGTTACTGGTTTTTTAGCGCTTCCTGAAATAACGAGAGCGTCTAAAAATTATATATCTACTATTATTAATGGTCGTTTTGTGAAAAATTTCGTCTTAAATCGTGCAATACAAGCTGGTTATCATACGTTACTTCCGATTGGTCGTCACCCAATTGTGTTCTTACAAATTGAAATGGATCCATTATTAGTGGATGTGAATGTACATCCTGCAAAACTAGAAGTGAGAATAAGTAAAGAGGATGAACTTTACGAACTTGTTGTTGAAGGTATTAAACGGACATTTCAATCAAAAGAGCTAATTCCAACTGTAACTCCTTCTAAATCTTTTAGTACTGTAAAAAGCGAAACAGAGCAACATTCCTTTAATTTTGATGCAGCACCAGCAGTAAAGAAGGAAATCCATTTAACATCACAAATTAAAGAAGATGGTAACGAGAACTTTTTGCCAGACTATGATCAACCTTCACAGTTTAATAGTGATAGCACGATTAAAGAAGAGATAAAATGGACATCAAATGAAGAAACGGATATTATAAACGAATTGAAAGTTGAAACATTTTCCGAAGATAGACTTCCTACTTATGTTCAAGAAGAGGAACGTTTAAGTAGAGTACCGACGATGTATCCAATTGGGCAAATGCACGGGACTTATATTATTGCTCAAAATGAAAAAGGGCTATATTTAATTGACCAGCACGCAGCTCAAGAACGTATTAATTATGAATACTTCTATGATAAATTAGGTGATGTTGACCGTTCTGTACAACATTTATTAGTACCGATAACGATTGAGTGTTCGCCTGAAGAATATATGTTTCTAGAAGAAAATCTACACTTATTTTCCGAATGTGGTGTTTTCTTAGAGTCTTTTGGTCATCAAACATTTATTATTCGATCACATCCTGTTTGGTTTCCAAAGGGTGAGGAAAAAGAAATAATTGAAGATATGATGGAACAAATCTTAAAAACAAAAAAAATTAATGTGGCAAAACTTAGAGAAGAAGCAGCAATTATGATGAGCTGTAAAGCGGCAATTAAAGCAAACCATCATTTAAGGGAAGATGAAATATTTTCCTTGCTAGAAACATTAAGAAAAGTAAAGGATCCTTTTACTTGCCCGCATGGTAGACCAATTATTATACATTATAGTACGTATGAATTAGAAAAAATGTTTAAACGTGTAATGTAATATGACTTTATTCACACATAAATATCGAAATAGAAGATTAATAAAATGAGCTAAAAGAAAAAGATAATAAATAAGACAACCTATTTTGAAAAAAATAATAAATCAAGTAAAATATATATTAATAAAAGTGCTATAAAAGTATGTAATTATGGGAATAATAAGTTCTTGTTACAACTAATTATGCACTTTTTGTTTTACCATTATTAATGACGTATGTTTAAAGAGAGAAAAGAGTGATATATGGGAATGGGAGAAAAGGTAATTGTTATTATAGGACCAACCGCTGTAGGTAAAACAAAACTTAGTGTAGAACTAGCAAAAATCTTAAATGGTGAAATAATTAGTGGAGATTCGATGCAAATTTATAAAGGAATGGACATCGGTACCGCAAAAATAAAAGAGGAAGAGAAAGATGGCATAACACATCATTTAATTGATATTATCGAGCCTGATGAGTCATACTCTGTAGCCCAATTTCAAAAAAGTGTTAGAGAGTTAATATCTAAAATACACAAAAGAGGTAAAATGCCTATCATTGTAGGTGGTACAGGCCTCTACATACAATCAGTACTTTATGATTATCAGTTTTCCGAGAAGGGCCAAAATGAACAAATAAGAATAAAATTAGAACGTGAGGTTCAACAACTTGGGAATGACTACTTATATCAAAAACTCAAAGAAGTGGATCCAAAGAGTGCCGAACTAATACACCCTAACAATGTGAGGCGGGTTATTAGAGCGTTAGAAGTATACGAGAGTACAGGAATAAAATTTTCTGAAGCTACTAATGAGCGTGAAGAGAAATTATTGTATGATGTCGCATTAATTGGTTTGACAATGGATAGAGATAAATTGTATGAACGGATTAATATGCGTGTCGATATAATGCTAGAAGAAGGCTTACTACAAGAAGTAAAGGGTTTATATAATATAGGTATTAACGATTGTCAATCAATCCAAGCGATTGGCTATAAAGAATTATATTCCTACCTTGATGGGAATATCTCTTTTGAGGAAGCTATTCAACAATTAAAACAAAATTCACGTCGCTATGCTAAACGACAATTAACATGGTTTAGAAATAAAATGGAAGTAACGTGGTTTGATATGACGGAACATAGTGTAGATGAAAAATTATCGGAAATTTTGACATTTGTGGCAGGAAAGCTGCAACTTGAAGCGAATATAAAGCATTATAATTATAGAGATTAGAGGAGGACAAAGATATGAAACAATCTATTAACATTCAGGATCAATTTTTAAATCAATTACGGAAAGATGGAACTAACGTTACCGTATTTTTATTAAATGGCTTTCAGTTACGTGGGCTAGTTAAAGGATTTGATAATTTCACAGTTTTACTGGAAACTGAAGGTAAGCAACAACTTATTTATAAACATGCTATTTCAACTTTTTCCCCACAAAAAAATGTTCAGTTTGATATGGAATAAAAACCAGCGACTTCGCTGGTTTTTTTATTTAGTTTGTTCATATATACAAGCTCCATCATCATATATATGTGAAATAGGTGAATCATTAAAATGACCAAAGTATTATTTCTAATATTTCTTGGGAAAGCGCATAATATGACAAGTGTGAGCAAATATTGTAGAAATGTCCGTTAATTGCGCGAAAATTCAGAAGATATGACATTTAACTTCCTTTAAATGATATCATCAGTGCGAGGTGAACACTGTTGGATCCGTCAATGAGAACAGAGAACGGAAAGATAAATATAGTTTTAAATGGACAAAAAAAGCATTTAAAAGTAAAACACGTAAATCCTCCTATTGTAGAAAGAAAAGAACCAAGCTCTCAACATAAGGTGTTATTAGATATTGAAAAAGAGTTAGGTACACTAGTAGGCTTATCAGAAATGAAAAAAATCGTGCAAGAAATTTATGCGTGGATCTACGTAAATAAAAAAAGAGAAGAACAAGGTTTGAAAGCGGAGAAGCAAGTTTTGCATATGATGTTTAAAGGAAACCCAGGGACAGGCAAAACAACTGTTGCTCGATTAATTGGTAAACTATTTGTAGATATGAACGTCTTATCAAAAGGGCATTTGATTGAAGCAGAAAGAGCGGACCTTGTTGGAGAATATATCGGTCATACCGCTCAAAAAACGAGAGATTTAATAAAAAAAGCACTTGGTGGTATTTTGTTTGTTGACGAGGCATACTCACTAGCCCGAGGTGGAGAAAAAGACTTTGGTAAAGAAGCAATTGATACGATGGTAAAACATATGGAAGACAAACAGCATGAATTTATTTTAATTTTAGCTGGGTATAAAAATGAGATGGAAGAATTTTTACGAACTAATCCAGGCTTAGTTTCAAGGTTTCCGATAATAATTGATTTTCCTGATTATACAGTAGACGAATTAATGGAAATAACAATTCGTATGCTAAAGGAAAGAGAATATACATTGAGTAAAGAAGCGGAATGGAAATTAAGAAATCATTTAATCCAACTAAAAACAACCCTATTTCCTTCTGCATTTAGTAATGGTCGGTATGTTAGAAATATTATCGAAAAATCAATTAGGTCCCAAGCGATGAGGTTATTAAAAGAAGATATATTTCGCAGAGAAGACTTAATCACGCTCGAGAGTAAGGATATTGTAATAAATAGTTAAGTAAGCAAAAGAGCGTTAATCGGTTGAAATGAATTAACTGAACATAAAAACTATCCATCATCTATAATGGATAGTTTTTTGTTTACGACATATAGAATAATAGAATAATAACAAAATAGTTTGATCTATTAATAGCTACGTGCTTTAAGTGTTCGATTTGGTAATCTCCATTTATATGTGTATGACAACACTCTAAATGTAACGATGATTGCAAACAGGACGTATAACTGTATAGGTGACTTTGCAATTCCAAGCCCTATTGCCAGCCCAGCAAGTATAGCCCATGCTGCATAGATTTCAGATCTTAGTACGAGTGGTTTTCTTCCGGCTAAAACATCTCTAATAATTCCTCCACCACTACCAGTAAGTACTGCCGCAACAATTACCGCGCTTAGTGGATGGTTCATATTAGTGGCATATAATGCCCCTTGAATAGCGAATGCTGCTAATCCGATAGCATCTGTAAAGTTACCCCATTTTGTCCAATGTTTTAATACATTATTAGGGAAAAGGAACACTGCTGTCATGACAAATAAAGCAAGTTGGAATAATACACCTTGCTCCCATATTGCAGAAACAGGGACTCCTATTAACAAATTACGAACTACTCCGCCACCGAACGCTGTTACGATTCCTAATATATATACACCTAATATATCGTACTCTTCTTCCATTGCTACAATTGCCCCACTTATCGCAAATGCAATCGTACCAATAACATTAAATACTTCCCATGTCAAAATAACCACTCCGTTTAATCATTCAATAAAAAATATAAACATAACTGATTTTATAGTGGTTTATCAAATAAATCAATACATTTTTAGCACTTTAATGTATTAATGTTATACTTCTGTTTATAAAATGAATCTTCAATAAAAAGTTTGGTAAATGGAAAAAATGATATGAAGAAAGTAGTACTTTATTTACTTTTTTTGATATGATGTACGTATTGACTAAAAACGTAAAAGTAAAGGAGTTTACCGATTGAACGATATACATATTAATGATAAAGAAAGAGTTTTATTACTCGGTTGTCAGTTACCATATATAGATGATGAGCATTTTCAATATTCTATGGAGGAACTCTCTTCCTTGACGAAGACTGCAAATGGTGAAGTTGTCATGGTAGTAACACAGAAGCGAGATAAAGTACACTCCGCCACTTACATAGGGAAAGGGAAAGTAGAAGAATTAATTACATTGGAAGAAGAGTTAGAGTTTGACGTGATAATCGTCAACGATGAGCTTTCTCCAAGTCAAAACCGAAATTTATCTTCTATGTTGAATGCTCGTGTTATTGATCGAACTCAACTTATATTAGACATTTTCGCACAAAGAGCACGTTCTAAGGAAGGGAAGCTACAAGTTGAACTCGCCCAATTGCAATATTTACTACCAAGGTTAGGTGGGAAAGGGATTGAACTATCACGACTAGGTGGTGGGATCGGTACGAGAGGACCTGGTGAAACCAAATTAGAATCGGATCGCCGTCACATTAATAGAAGAATTGATGATATTAAAAGGCAATTGCAAAATATCGTAAAGCATCGTGGACAATACCGCGAAAGACGAAAAAGGAATCAAGTGTACCAAATTGCGCTCGTTGGTTATACGAATGCTGGTAAGTCCACCATTTTTAATCGATTGACAGAAGCCAATACATTTGAAGAAAACCTTTTATTTGCTACACTGGATCCTACGACTAGACAGTTAACACTCTCCAATGGATATCAAGCATTACTTACCGATACAGTAGGGTTTATACAAGATTTACCTACTTCATTAGTGGCTGCGTTTCGCTCGACATTAGAGGAAGTGGTGGAAGCTGATTTTATTCTACATGTTGTAGATAGTTCGGACCCGGATTATATGAATCATCAAAAAACAGTACATTCCTTATTAAATGAGCTTGGCGTTAAGGATGTACCATCGTTAACTGTTTATAATAAAAAGGATAGAATGCCGGATTCATTTATTCCTTCTACTAATGAAGAGAGTATAGTAATTAGTGCTCTAAATAAAGAAGATCAACTCCTGTTAGTTAGGAAGATTGAAGAAGTAATGAAACAGAA